>CBDVDB010000138.1:0-5794 GCA_965372625.1 uncultured Nitrospinaceae bacterium | reverse complement strand
GTCAGATGAAGAGGGGCCCATTTTCGTTACGGGTATGGAGCCGGGTGGCATTCCCGAAATGCTCAATATCCTGGGTTGTCCGCTGTGCCACACCATTCCGGGAGTTCCCGGCGCGGTGGGAGAGCTGGGACCCAAACTGCATGAAAAGATCAGCGCCCCGCAACGGATCAAGGATCCGAACTACAAGGGCAAGGCCAGGAACGGCCGTGATTATGTCAGGGAGTCCATCCTGAACCCCAACGCGTATATCGTTATCGGCCCGGATGGGGAGCCGTATCCGGAAGGCCTGATGCCGCAGGACTTTGCCAACAAATTTTCCGTCAAGGCGCTTGATATGGTGGTTGAATTTATTAGTAACACCCAGCCGGAAGGCTGATCCAGGAGGAATTTAAGTAATGAACAAGGTAGTGACAGGACTTATTCTATATCTGGTCGGCTTCATCGTATTCCATTTTGGAATGTTTGAGCAGGTGATTCTGAAAATGGAAGAGCCTTCCCTGGTGTTAAACCGCTATACTTACTTCTTATTGCTTGTGGCTTACTGCATCGGTTTCAACATTGTGTTGAAATTGAAGCCCCCGATCTTCCTGAACGGTATAATCGTTTGGTTGATAGGCCTGTATTTCTACGTATATGTATTGTACCCGCCGATTCCGTGGACCCTGCTGATCACTTACATGATGCTGTGGGCCATTGGTTGCTTCCTGTATGTTTCCCAGGATGAGGATACCTTCAAGGAATTCAGACAACCGATCGTCAAAACCATTGTCGGGGACTACAAGCTGGCGCGGATCGTTATGTTTATTGCCATGCCGGTATTGGTTGGGTTCGGCACGTATAAATTCATCCAACCCAATTACCCGGAACCGGTTGAGTTGCGTACCGTTCACCCTGCGCCTCCGGCGACCACCAAGGTGCATGGCATTACCCACACCCTGGAAGGATTGCAGAATCCTTTCCGGACCGACGAGCAGGATAACTATGTGGACGGCGGCCCCGGGGGCGGAGCCTTTCCGGTGGAAGGCAAGTTTCCCTTTCTGGATGCGGACAAGCATGAATACATGAAGTCCATTACAGAAGGTGGAACCATTTTCTTCGAGAACTGTCATTATTGTCACGGCGACCAGTTGAACGGCCTGGGTATGTTCTCCCATGTGTTCAACCCGACCCCCGCGAACTTCATCGATCCGGGAACGATCGCCATGCTGCGCGAATCTTTCCTGTTCTGGCGGGTTGCCAAGGGTGGTCCCGGATTACCGAATGAATCGACTCCGTGGTCCTCGGCCATGCCGCCGTGGGAAGAGCATCTGAAAACGGAGGAAATCTGGAAAGTCATCCTGTTTGAATACTGGTACACCGGATGGCATCCTCGAACCTTCGATGAAGAGTCTTCTGCTGGTGGGGAATAATCCATGAATCCAATCATTTCAATTTTGAAATATTTAAATAAAGAGGGGAATATGCTAACGGAGCCTATAAAATCAGTAAGGCACTTCTTGATGGCGCTGGTAATTTTTATGATTGCCGGCTTGCCTTCGACCCTTCTGGCACAGGAAGCACAGCCGGCGGACCTGATTCAACAGGACAAGCTTGAACTCGGGAAAAAGATTTATTTCAAGCGCTGTGTCTGGTGTCACGGAGTTGAGGGCGGTGGCGATGGCCCGGCCGCGGATCGTTTGTTTACGCGTCCCCGGAACTTTATTCAGGGAACCTTTAAAATCCGCACGACTGATTCGGGTGAAATGCCGATGGACCAGAACCTGATTGATACCGTCACCAACGGTTTGCCGGGATCGGCAATGCCGGCCTGGGGCAGCGGAGTCATGGGAGGCCGGGTTCTGAGTGAAGATGAGATCATTGCGGTCGTTCATTTCGTCAAAAGTCTGGTTCAGGACCGGGATTTTGCAGATGAGGACGAGGAAGTCGTCGTCCAGGAATTTGGGAGCAATCCCTGGGGAACCGAAGGACCCCATCATCTGGGCGTGCCTCAGGAAGCTATCGATGAGGGTAAGAAAATTTTTATCCAGAACAAATGCTTCGAGTGTCATGGCGCCGAAGGACGCGGCGACGGTAACCCGACGATGAAGGACGATTGGGGTTTTCCGATTTTCGCGGCCGACTGGACCCAGTGCTGGAACTTCCGTGGCAGCCGGCGAAAGCCTTACGATCCGTTCCACATAGTCCGGACTGTTTCTACCGGCTTGAACGGAACCCCGATGCCGAACTTCAAGGATAAAATCACGGTTGAAGACCGGTGGAAACTGGCGGCTTTTGTCAACTCTCTGTGTCCTCGCAAAAAAATTGACAAAAACTCCAACAAACCGACCAATGACGGTCTGATCAAAGCGCCATTCACCATCGGTCCGGTTTCAACGGATTTCAATGATCCCATGTGGCAGGCTCCGGAAGATGATGGCCGC
Source organism: uncultured Nitrospinaceae bacterium (assembly GCA_965372625.1). Lineage (GTDB taxonomy): Bacteria > Nitrospinota > Nitrospinia > Nitrospinales > Nitrospinaceae > SZUA-226. The sequence continues at coordinate 3,374 of CBDVDB010000138.1, read as the reverse complement.
ATCAAAGATCGTCCCGCGGATTATCAGGGAGACCAGTACTGGCATTACATCGCCATGGCGGGTCAGATCACGCGGGGGAAGCGGAACTTTAAACCCAAAGTGGACAACCTGTGGGTTATGGCCCGCTGGTCCGTGGAAGAGCAGGCGATCTACTACCTGGTCGAGTATCACAACCGCTTTTTGTCCGTCGATCCGGCTTATCCGGATGGTGTGGCCATCCAATGGCCCGGCCAGTTGGAAGAGTTGTTTGGCGCGGAAAAACCGTATTTCATCTACGGTGATTCCAAGAAGCCAGTGGATATCTGGAAGGCCAATTTTATGGTCAAGGACTATAAGGATACCGCCGCGCCCAATCCCAACGGCTATGATCTGGATATCAGTGTCACCGAGTTGGTGGGCCATGGTTTTGATGCGGTTTCCGAAAAAGAAACTCCCGGTGGTGTTGAAATCGTTAATTCCAAATACCACCAGGGTCGGGTAAAAGTGATGTTCAAGCGTTCTATGGTTACCGAGAACCCCGACAAGACCGATGTCCAGATACCGACTAAGACGTATATTCCGATTTCGTTTATGGAATGGTCGGGTTGGGGTAAAGAGCATGACGAGCACATGGCCATTTCAACCTGGGTTTATACCATTCTCGTTCCCGAAGATCCTCCTGAGATGATTTATATGCCGCCGATTATGATGGTGGTGTTCTTCGGTTTCCAGATGTGGCTGGTATGGATGACCAAGCGTACCCGCAAAATGTACGCCGAAGGTAAAGTAAATTAGCCCGGGTGTGCCGTACGAATCAGAAAAGGCCCGTCCATTTGGACGGGCCTTTTTTTATGCCAATCAGGAAATGTGATTTTGCATCAGGGGGGTGAAAATTAGCTGGCGATTTGCTCCAAATCCATATTACCCTCGATGATTTCCCGGAGAGCGAGCTCGTAAAACATTTTGGGAGAATCGTATTCGTTTTCGCCGACTTCTATACAAGGTTGCGCGCCTTTCTCCAGCTGGTGAATCCGCTGGGACACCAGGATGCACAGCAGATAGCGGCTGTTGATGACATCCAAGGCGGCTTTTTCCAGTTCCAGTAATTCCTGCATTGACGCTCCTTAAAGATAAGTGGAAGGGTCTTAATGTTAATCAGGCATTCTAATCCCTGGGGCGGCTCTTGTCAAATCCTTCCCTGCCTGATTATCGGCCTAAAACCGATTCCGCGATTTGAAGCGCCGATTCAGTCTGCGTCAGGGTAACCCCCCGATTCAAGACCGCCCGGAATACCCCGCCTTCCATCAACAACAGTTTGACCCCCTGGGAATCCATTTTCTCCAAAAAATCCTCCGGGGCCACCTCCGGATGATTCAGCTTGAAAAAGAGAATATTGGTCGGATTTTTTTCGGGTTCGATCACCATCCCCTTGAGGAGTTGCAATCCTTTCGCCAGGATTTGAGTGTTTTGGTGGTCCTCCGCCAGCCGGTCGACCTGTGTTTCCAGGGCCACGATCCCCGCGGCGGCAAGATGACCGGCCTGCCGCATGCCGCCACCGACCATTTTTCGCCATTTACGGGCTCGCTCCACCCAATCGCGGGACCCGCATATGACGGATCCCACCGGGGCAGAGAGGCCTTTGGACAGGCAGAACATGACCGAGTCCGCCTGACGGGTCAACTCTCCGGCAGGGATGGACAAGGCCGTAGAAGCGTTAAATATACGCGCTCCATCCACATGGACCTTCAACCCATATTTACGTGCTAAATCTGCCACTGAATCCATATATTGAGGGGTCAAGGGCGAGCCGAAACAGTAATTATGGGTATTTTCCAGGCAGATCACCCGGGTCGGGGGATAATGCAGGTCGGCGTGCCGGATGGCGGCTTCCAGAGCGTCCAGCGGCAGGGTGCCGTCGTCCCGGTTGGCGACGGTATGGGGGTGCATTCCTCCCAGTGCGGACAATCCACCCACCTCATTGAGGAAAATATGGCTCCGGTCTCCCAGAATGATTTCGTCGCCCCGGCCGCAGTGGGTGAGCAGGCTGACCAGATTGCCCATAGTGCCGCTGGGGAGAAACAACGCGGCTTCCTTGCCCAGCATTTCGGCGGCGAGGTCCTGAAGTTGGTGGAGGGTCGGGTCTTCGTCGAAGACATCATCCCCCACCTTGGCCTTGGCCATGGCCTCGCGCATCGCCTCCGTGGGCTGGGTCATGGTGTCGCTTCTCAAGTCAATGATCTGCATTCGAGTCTCCACGAGATGCCTGGGGCGGAGGCGCTTTTTCCTGCCGGGTTCGCTTGATCCGGTAAACCACCAGGGCAATCAGGAATACCGGCGCGGCAAATCCGCCTAAAAGAACCGCACGGGCGGCCCTTGGCGGAAACTCCAGATCGAGCAGGAGTTCCAACTGCTGCGTAATGCACAGCACCAGAGCCACCGCCACGATCAAAACGTATCCCAGTTGTTTGGATCCCGGCCCTCCGGGAAACACGATGGCGCGGGCGACAAATTTCAGACCCAGAAACAACAGGCCATTCAATAACATGAGGTAGATAATGCTGTTTTGCGTTGGGGTCAGCAAGCGTTTTCTCCAGGATGGGTTTGCTGACGCTATATTAGCGGTTCCGGCGCTGAGAATAAAGCGGTTTGCTAAGGGGTGGGGGTCTGTCCGTCGGTGAGTCCAAAAGAAAAGCCCGGAAGGAAAACCTTCCGGGCTTCTTGACGATCTGTAAAAAATACTAGAAGTAAGCCAGGGCGTTGAAAGCGATTGTATCCTGACTGTCCGTAAACGTGCCATCAGAATCCTCGAAAACGTTAGAACTGGAGTCATCGTGGCGGAATTCGGCGCGGAACACAAAGTTATCGTGGACGCGGAATTCGGGAGTGAGGGTGATTTCCCACACATTCGTGCCCGGCGTTCCGGTACCCCAGCCATCCGAATCGTTGAGGTACTCGGCGCGCACGTTCATGGAGAACCACTTGTTGACGTCGTACCGGGCGATCGTCGCCCAGCCCCACCATTTGGAATCACTGCCATCGCCTTTGACCGAGCTGTCTTCTTCCACCCCATAATCCACGTTGAATTGCAGGGAAAGCTGGTCGGTCACACTCAGGTCAACCACCACGTCGAAAATCTGCAACGTCGAACCACTGGTTTCAGAGCCTCCCACCCAGTTGAGGAGAATGCCGACATTGTCGCTGGGAGTGTAGCCCACTTGCAGGCCGACCGATTTTTGGTCGTTGTTATCGGTTGAGCCCGGCGCTACACCGTTGAACACCGCGGCCATGAGGCTGATTTGATCATTAAGAGTGTACGATGCCCGCACACCGGTATGAACGAAGGGAATGGCCAGCCCGAACAGGAAACTTCTGGAGAAGTTCGAGTTCCAGCCGTC
>CBDVDB010000137.1:0-5797 GCA_965372625.1 uncultured Nitrospinaceae bacterium | reverse complement strand
TCTCCTTACGCTAAAGCATCGATGTGATAATGAATAAGAAGTGTTATTTCCGCGCCGGGATCGGTACTGCCGACGCTCTTCACCTTAAGACCGAATTCCTCGAGGGTGGTGTAACTCAACCCGCTGATGGCGGTGTTGCCTTTTTTGGCGCCGTCGGCGATGCTGGCGGTTTTCGTTTGCTCGGTGCCGCCTTTGGTGAAATCGACGGAGAACGCCGCGCCGCTGGGCGCTTCGCGCGCGTACATCGTGACTTCGGTGATATCGACATCCTCATCAAAATAAAACCCGTCGAAGATCACCTCTTCATCGATCGCCGCGCCGCCAAGATGGAGGGTTAAATACTGAGCGGCCAACTCATCCACTTTATCGGCCCAGTTTTCGACATCGGTTTCCCAGGTCTTATTGCCGGTATCGGGCTTGGTGAGATTGATTCGTGATGTATAAGTCGGCATGCGTTAACCTCTGGCGTAAGTGTGTTCGATGGTGATCTTCAGCGTATCGCTCGGCCCCTTGTTCTTGACCGGAAACACGATGCGGGACAGCATGACGCCCCCCGAGGCCGCGTTCAGCAGACCGACTTCCGTCAGCGCCCCGGTACCGACGCCGGCGGGGAGGTCGCCGACGTAGACCGCTTTCTTGTCACTGCGGGATTTTGAGGTCAGCGCCACCCGCACGAGTTCCGTTTGCAGGGCCGTCTGGCTCGCCGCCTCGGCATTGGTACCCGTGCCCACCGCCAGGTGGCTCATGGCGGTCTGGCTCTGATCCGACATCTGGTCGGCGACATGTTGTAGTCCTGAATCCACGATCATGGGAGCGACTCCTTTTCGTTATATAAGTGAATTGTTCTTTGATCTCGCCTCCGGGTCCACAGAGGGTCAAAGTAATTTTTTCTTCCTGCAGGATTCCGTTGGGCATCACAGCGGAACCAGGCCTCCCCACCCGCTGGTGCCCCAATCCTGGGAACCCCAACCGTCCGCCTCATCCTCAAAAGCGGCGTCGGTCACGTCCATCGTCTCCGGCCGATCCACCTCAAACGTGGCCAGCAATGTTGAGATTTCGGTAACATCCAATCCCTCCAACAGCAGATCGCGCAAATGTTCGGTCGGGAACAGGCGGATCATCAGGTTCAGGCCGTCCATGCGCCCGGCCTTGCCGGAACCGGGAGCATGTGCGCCGGGCAGAACGATGCCGTATAAAACGCCCGCGTCCGCGATCAAAGGATGCGCCACGGTGACAAAATCGCCGCGCTCCAACTCCATCTGATCGAGAAACACTTCGCACTCGATGAGCGTCAGAGGCGCTTTCAACTCCTGCAGATAAAACTGTGCCAGGTCCTCCGCCATAACCGCATTGCGGCACCAGTCGAACAGAAATTCATCGGGCTTCTCACGCTGACCAAACAGGCTGATCGTGTCGCTGTCCGACTCCACATGAATTTTTCCGTAATGGCCCGCCACCCAGTCGCGCTGGAACCCCAGTTCAATGTGGTTGACGACTGCGTTCGATGGCGTCCGTTGAAACCGAATACGCCCGGCGCCGGACTCCGAATCGAGGCGCACCATGCTTTCGGTGAGGGCTTTCACTGCCAGACCGTCTGCCACCCAGGACTGGTTGAGCGGACGCAACTGCAGGCGCGCTTTGCCCACCGCGTCCCAGTACAAGTGCGAGCGGCTCTCTTTCATCCATTGCCGCCACAGCGACTCCAGCAGAATTTTAAATTGCACCACCCCGGCGAGTTGGTAGCCGCCGGGGATTGCGTTGCCAAAATCCGTTCCCGCCTGGTCAAACGAAGCGTCATCAATCACCGCAGACGAAAGACCCAGCAGATTGAGTATCGACCAGCGAAACACATGATCCGGCTGTTCAATCACCGCGTTCGGAGTGCCGGTGATGGTTCCCGCGCCGTCATCCACCACACCCGCCACATCGGCGGTCACTTCATCGGTCGTCGTGAGACGCCGCCGCGCATATTCGATTTCAAACGCGGTATGAATGAGATACGCCGTGCGCCCGTCCGACGAGCCGGTATATTCGATCTCCACCACCTTGTCGGTAAACCAACTCCAGTCGCGATCGACCAGCGCGCTGATATCGAAAAAGTTCACTATCGTGTTGGTGGATTTTTCCGTGGTGGCGGCCACCGCCGGGCTCGACCCGTGCTGGCTGACGCCGCCGCCCTTGACCGTGTCCAGCGCATTCGACTGCGTCGCGGGGTTGGGCGCGTAATAAATGGTTCGTTCGACGGACAATAAATCGAATTTCATATAGCCGGAGTTGAGGGTGATGCCCCAGGAATCGCCGCCGGTGCCGGATGTCACGGTGAACGTCTGCGTGTAATCGAAATCCGAGCGCGCGATGTTGAGCGTTCCGATGTTATTCCCGCCGAAACTCAGGATCGGCGTGCTGCCGGTATAGGTGACGGTCCGGAACCGCCAACTCACCTTGTATTCAGTTTTCAAGGCGCTGACCGGCGGCGACGGAAAGGTGACGGCAACGGAGTACGGACCGATGTCCGCCGGCTCGGTGATAATCAGATTCCCCCCCGGACCGCTGGATGCGCCCTGAATCAATGTATGGTCGGCCTCCGAAGTCGCCGGGTGCAGATGATTGGGGGTGTTGACGGGAAAACCCAGCGTGTCGAGATGGTTGTGCGTGATATCGGTGTCGCCCGTGGTGCTCGCCAGATCCACATCGGCGGGAGACGACAGCGTGCCGACATCGCCCAATCCCTCCAGCCGGGCGACGAGGGAATCGTTCGGCAGTTTCTCCTCCACAAAATGCTCGACCCGCAACAATACTTTATTGATTTCCCCCAGCGCCGCCATCTGGGTCGTCTGTTGTAATTTCAATTTGCGGTTGGCCTGCGATATTTTGGCGAAAGCAGTGCGGGAAAACGGATCGGTGGCGTTGAGCGGATCGAGGGCGGTATTACCGGCGGCTTCGGCATCGAACTGCGCCTGCAGAAACCGCGTGTCCACCGAAACCACCTTGCGCGGTTTGGCGTTGAACACCACTTCCCCCTTCGCCACATCGACGGCGTAACCCGAAGCCGCGGCCAATACTCCCGCCACCTTGACGTTGCTGATCGCTGAAATGGGATAGGCGGGATCGCTGAGCAGATAACGGTTGTCGGACACGCTCTCGATCACCTCGTCATCCGCGTAATGATATTCGTTGATGCCGGCGCATCCGGTAAACTGCGCCGCGGTGGCCCCGGTGTAGCTGATGGTGTCGTCGTTGATCACCACCGAACCGGTTGCGGGAAAGCCGGTGGTAGATGCGACGTCCAACACACTGGCGCCGGGCAGAGCGACGGAAGTCAACCGCGTGGTATAAACCTGCCGCACCGGCACTCCGGGCGCATCCTGCACCTGGCCGATAACGATGGGCTTGATCAGACCGATGGCCGTTTCCGGCGCGTCCGGATAATCCGTCAGCGTCAACGTGTTGCCAATCCAACTGCGGCCGTGATGCGCCGATTCCACCACCAGGTGAAACGAGCAGTGGCGTTCGTCATACTCCAGGGGATCGACAATGCGCGCGGTCAACAATTCGGTTTGATCGGCGGGGACCAGGCCCTCGCCCTCGAACCATTGGTACAACACACCCGAGGCCGCTTCCGGCGGGTACTCAAACAGCAGGTCCGAGAACCGTTGCAATCCTTCACCAAAGTCCACCGGCGCGTTGACCAATTGCAGGCGGGCCTTTTCCTCTCCCGCATTTTGCAGGAGGTTGTCCAGTCCCGGACCGGCAATCGCGCCCCAGTCCTCAACCAGCGGCAACCAGTTAACACCGTCGATGGTCACCGGGCGGTCGGAAAGAGTAACGGTCTTCGCCGGAAATCCACCGATGGCCGGCCAGCTTATTTTCAGCAGGTTGACCGGTTGGTGGCTCTTTTTATTTTTAGCGGCGGTGAACCCGCCGGTGAGGGTGCGCATGGATTATTCCGCAGTGGAGATTTGCTTGCCGATCAGTTGCAGTTTGTCTTCGATCGAAACGGGATTGTGTTTCTTACGTTGCAGGATTTCCTCCCGTACCCGGCTTTTCAGAATTTTGAGCAGTGCCGTTTCCCAGTCGGCGATCTGCTTCAACTGCCTGTAAAATTCCGCGCGCACCGGAATGGTGCAGGTGAACGCGGGCGTGCCGTCCTGGGTGTGAACCTTGACCGGAAACACCTGCGAGGGACCGATTTCCTGGATGCCCTCCACATCCACGTCAAAGCTGAACTCGTCCAGGTTTGCGTTCTGCCAATCAATCATCGATTTTTTCTCCCTGAGTTACCGCTGACGCGGCGGTGGTTCATTTTTCTCCCCTCCTTTTCAAGGAGGGGCTGGGGCCAGCGTGACGCTGGACTCAATATCTCCCCCTTCTCCGAAGGGGGCTGGGGGTGGTTGATGACTCTTTCCCTATTTTGTAGTTACCCGATTCAAAGGAATTGTGATCAGCCCCTCCCAGCCTCCCCTTTGGAAGGGGAGGAGTGCTTGTGGGACGGGATTATGCAAAAGTCTTATTCCTTCCTTAAAACAACGGTTCCCGAAAAACGTCCGGGCACTGTTTCCTGAAACTCAAAACCGCCCAGCCAGCGCACGGTGTGCAGAGCGCCTGCCGCATCCTGATATTCAAACGGGCTGAACGATTTTTTAATGGCGTTATAAAACGTCAGCGCCACGTCGCGGTCGCTTTCAGGAATCCGCTCGAACATAAGCTCAAAAGTTTCGCGTTGCGGTCCCTTGTCCTGCACGTACAATGTCCCGCCCGCCGTCTCCCCTGCCAGTTGTTCCGGGTAGTCGGTGGTGTGGGAGGCCGGCAGCATCGGCGGTTTGCCGGGAACCCATTGCGCCGTCGGCCCCGCCTGGGTGGGAAAATAGAATCCGATACTCATCGTCACGCCTGACCCAATGCATAGATTTTATAGGGCGACCACAACGAGACCACCGGTGGCGGTACATCGCTACGATTGAACTCGATGAGGCCCGCCGTCGACTCGCCCAGCTCGAACAGCCAGTTGCGGTCGCCGATCAGCAGTTTGATCCACAACAGCATGCCCTGCTTGAGCGCGTCCGGCACCGCCGCAGCGTCGCCGTAGCCCGCGACGAATTCGACTTCCACCGCGTTGGCCGGGCGCAGTCCCGACGGCCAGGAGCCGGCCGGATTCAACACAATGCGCCCCGGCTCGGACGGGGTATCCACAAAATATTTGGAAGCGTCAAAGGTCGTAGCCAGGTTGAGGGGGTCGTAGGTTTTGAGAAAAGTCACCGACTGCAAAGGTGCGCGGGGAATGGCAATCACCCTCTGCGGTTCGTCGGCGAAGTCCACCGGCAACTCGAAATAACCGTCGTGCGGCAGGCGGTCCTTTTGCCGATGGGGAAATGCGTCACGCCACAAGGTCCAGGTCTGGGTGACCAGCGCGCGGCCGGTCCAGTCCTCGCAACTCTTGCGAATGGTAGTGATGATCTGACTGAGCAACGCATCGTCCGCCGTGTCCGTGACTTTAAGGTAAGATTTGGTTTCCGTCAGGGTGAGCGGTTCGGAAGCCGGCGGAGTTTTCAACTTAAGCGCCATGACCACCTCCCGCGCGTTTGGTTTTCCGGGTGCGTTTTGTTTTAGGTTTTACCGATTTGTTTTCCGGAGCGGCGCCCCGATCTTTCGTTTGCCGGGGAGCCTTGTCGACTTTGACGGCCCAGCCTTCTTTCAGAAAGATCGCCGCCAGGGTTTCGCGCACGTCATAAGTCTCACCCTTTTTATATTCTTCCACCCGCACCCCGTCCGGCGAGCCGTAACTGGTGCGGTTCATTTT
>CBDVDB010000136.1:0-5825 GCA_965372625.1 uncultured Nitrospinaceae bacterium | reverse complement strand
GCGTGCTGGCGGGTGGTTTCGGTGATGGTTTTGCCGCCGGACATGCGCGCGATCTCTTCCACGCGGTGCTCGTAGTCCAGCTCGATGATGGTGGAGCGGGTGCGCTTGCCGGAAACGGTTTTGTGCACCCGGTAATGCGAGTCCGCCATGCCCGCGATCTGCGGCAGGTGGGTGATGCAGAAAATCTGTTTTTGCGCGGAAATATTTTTCAGCTTGCGGCCGACCTGCTCCGCCACGCCGCCGCTGATGCCGCTGTCGACTTCGTCGAACACCATGACGGGTATCGGGTCCTGTTCATTTAAAATGGATTTGAGCGCCAGCATGACGCGTGAGATTTCGCCGCCGGAGGCGATTTTTGCCAGCGGGCGCAACTCTTCCCCGGGATTGGGAGAAAATAAAAATTCGATTTCCCCGATGCCGTTGGCATGCGTCCGGGTCTTTTTATTTTTATAAGTGGTGAAACCTTCCGCATCCGCCTCGTATAGAAAACGCACGCCGAACTGCACATGTTTCATGCTCAAATCCTTGAGCTCCTTCTCCACATCCTTTTTAAATTTATCCGCGGCGTGTTCTCTTTTTTTCGCCAGCTCCACCGCGAGGCCGGCCAATGTTTTTTGTTGTGCCAGAATTTCCGCCTTCAACGTGTCCATGGATTCCTCACCCATGGACAGCGCTTCCAGTTCATTGCCGATGGTTTCGCGGTATTCGAGGATGGTGGTGATACCGTTGCCGTACTTGCGCTTGAGTCCGTTGATCTCCGCCAGGCGGTCTTCGATTTCCTCCAGGCGCGCCGGGTTGAACTCGATGGTCTTCTGATAATCGCGCAACTCTTCTGCCAGCTCCTGCGCTTCGAGGTAGGCGGTTTGGCCGCGCTGGGCCTGGGTTTCGAGAGCCGGGTCGATTTCCGGCAGGTTTTGCAGTTCGCGGTCGACCCGTCCCAGCAACTCCAGCGCCGAGCCCTCGGCATCCGCCAGCGTATCCAGCGCGTTCCGCACGGACTGATGCAGTTTTTCGGCGTGGTTCAATTTGTTTTTTTCATTTTTCAATGCGTCGTCTTCGCCGGCGGACAGACCGGCCTGGTCGATTTCGTTGATCTGGAAATTAAGCAGGTCCTGCCTCTGCAGGCGCTCGCCCTGATGCGTCTGCATCTGTTTGAGCGTTTGCACCGTCTTCTGGTATTCCCCGTAATGTTTCTGAAACGCTTCGCGGCCGGGCAGCAGTTTGCCGTAATGGTCCAGCAGGTCGACGTGTGTTTCCGGGTGGAGCAGGGATTGGTGATCGTGCTGGCCGTGGATGTCGATCAGCCGGTCGCCGATTTTCGAAAGGGCGGCCACGGTGAGGTTGCTGTTGTTGAGGTATGTCCGGTTCTTGTCGCTGTTAGAGATGATGCGCTTGATGATCACCTGTCCGTTTTCCACTTCGATACCGAGATCGGCGATCATTGCCAGCGTTGCGGGATCATCCAGGGTAAGGCAGGCTTCGACGGTGGCGGTGGCAGCGCCGGAGCGGATGGTATCGGTATCGGCGCGTCCGCCCAGAATCAGGATGAGCGCGTCGATGATGATCGATTTTCCCGCGCCGGTTTCACCGGTCAATACATTGAGGCCGGAATGAAACTCGATAGCGAGGTTTTCGATGATCGCGAAGTTAGTGATGCGGATTTCCTGAAGCATGGGGCCTCAGTGGGTGTTGTTTTCGATGGCTTTCATCAATCCCTGAAACTCGACTTTGTGGGTCTTCTTGTCCGGATCGTCGTCCAGGTGCGACTCCATTTCCATCGCTCTTTCAAGTTCGGCTCGGGCTTGCAAGTATTGATGATTTTCAAAATAAGACTCTGCCAGGAAAAAATGATTTTCCCAATACATCGGCCCATAAACCACCGCCTTGAGCAGGTGGTCGATAGATTGTTTAATGTCTCCGCCCAGGATCCCGGGCAATTTGAAATAGAGACGGCCCAGCGCGCGGTGCGGTCCGCCGCGGTCGATGGCGGGATTGATTTTGACGGCGGTCTCCATATTTTTGCGAAACGGTTCGATAATTTTCAGGCTCCCCCAGATGCCCCTCATTTCTCCCAGGCGGCCGAGGCACAGTCCCTTGAAAAAATAAGCGACCCCGGCGCGGGAGTCGCGCACAATAGCTCTCTGCGAATGGTCGATGCAGGAATTCAAATATTGAACCTGCTTATCGGGCAACAGCCGCGCCAGCTTATAATGGATATTCGCCAATTCACAATGATCTCCTATGGCCCCCGAGGCGGAGCGCAGAAGTTCATCTTTCAAATCGGCGGCCCGCTTTTGGAGAGATTCCAGAGAGGCGTCTCCTTTAAATAATTTGCATGAGGGTGCTTTGTATGCGCTTTCCATGGCGGCGGCAGTGACGGGGAAGGTCAGAACCATCAGGACCGCCGCTCCGATAACCGGTAAGAATGTGCGCCTTATTTTGAGAGTCATCGGTTTCATGATTTAAGTTATACTGGTTTCCCGGCAAACCTCAGCGGGGCCTGAGCCGTCATTTTTAGCTTATCAATCTATCATAGTTTAAGTCATGAAACGCCCCAAAATCTTACACATTTTAGCCGTTTTTACCCTGATTGGGCTGACCGGTCCCGTCACCGAGTCCGCCCGTGCCGAGGCTCCCCAGGCTACCGTGGAACTGCTCTTGAAAACCATCCAGAAGATGCACTCTCCCAAATCCCTGACCCCGGAGCAACAACAATCCAATGACACGATTTCCAATCAAGCGCTGGCCCATATGGATGTGCGGCAGGTCAGCCAGCAAGCCCTGGGGAAATATTGGAAACAGCGAAGTAAAAAGGAGCAGGAAGAGTTTGTACGTCTGCTGGGCAATCTGTTCCGGACCGTCGCCTTTCCCAATTCATCCAAATTCTTCGGCGAGATGAATATCATCTACGCCCCCACCGAAATGGCCGGGGGGAAGGCCACCGTTCCCCTGACGGTTCTGCATGATAAAGAGGGGGAGGTGGGGATCGATTTCGTGCTGGAACAAAACTCCAGCCGCTGGCGGGTGGTGGACGTGATCCTCGACGGAGTGAGCATGCGCAACAACCTGCGCACCCAGTTCTACAAGGTGCTCAAGAAACACGATTATGCCGAACTGGTTCGCCGCATGCAGAAAAAACTCGATGACACTAAAAAGTAACTCTCCTTCCGCCGCATGTTGTATGATGCCGCTATAACCTTATTTAAGAATCCATGAGCCAAACGCCTAAAAAAATAGGAATGGTCAGCCTCGGCTGTCCGAAAAACCTGGTCGACTCCGAAGCCGTGCTCGGCGATCTCGGAGCCGCCGGCTACGAGATCACGCCGGATGAATCCGAGGCGGATATCATCATCGTCAACACCTGCGGGTTTTTGCAATCGGCGGTTAAGGAATCGATCGATACCATTCTGGAAATGGCCGGACATAAAACCCATGGCCGGTGCCAACAGTTGATCGTCACCGGGTGTCTCGCCGAGCGCAATCCCGAGGAACTGCTCAAAGAGATTCCGGAAATAGACCACCTGCTCGGCACTAAACAGTACCCGATACTGAAGCATCTGTTGAACGGCGCCGGACGCACGCAGCAGCGCAATCATGTTCGGGAACCGGCGCAGTATTTTGAAGATTACGGCGCGCGCGCCGTGACCACGCCGTTTTATTCCGCGTACGTCAAGATTGCGGAAGGCTGTTCCAACCAATGCGCGTTCTGCATCATCCCCAAACTGCGCGGGCCGATCCGCAGCCGCCCGGTGGGCTCCATCCTCGACGAAGTACAGCAACTGGCCGGACGCGGCGTGCGCGAGTTCAATCTGGTTTCGCAGGACACCACGCTGTACGGTTACGACCTCGGCATGAAACTCGGATTGATCCAACTGCTGGAAGCGATGGCGGAGGTGGAGGGGGCCGACTGGATACGCCTGTTCTACAACTATCCGACGGTGCTGACGACGGAGCTGATGGACGCCGTGCAACGCCTCGACCCGGTGGTGAAGTACATCGACGTGCCTCTCCAGCATTCGCACGACTTCATGCTGAAACACATGAAGCGGCAGGAGACGGAAGCGGGCGTGCGGCGGATGATCGATCAGTTGCGCAAGCGCATCCCCGGCGTTGCCCTGCGCACCACGTTCATCACCGGCTTCCCCGGAGAGACGGAAGAACATTTTCAGCACCTACTCAAATTTGTGAACGAGATGGAATTCGATCACGTCGGCGTGTTCGCGTATTCCGATGAACCGGGCACGACGGCGTTCGATTACCCGGATAAAGTGGAGTCGGAAGTCGGCGAAACGCGGCGCGATCAGTTGATGGCCGCGCAAAAAGGTATCGTCCTTCGTAACCATAAAGAGCGCGTCGGGCAGACGCATCCGGCGCTGGTGGAGGGGCTGGACGCCGATGACGGAATGCTCATGCTGGGCCGCCTGCCGTTTCAGGGGCCGGATGTCGACGGTCAAGTCATCCTCGAACAATGCGGCGCCGCACCCGGCGACATCATTCCCGTGCGCATCACCGGCGCGTTGGATTACGATTTGGTGGCCACTCCTATTAAAGTAGAAGACGGACTCTGATTGTTATGGGGAAAATCAAAGGGACGATTGGAATATTAACGGGCGGAGGGGATGTGCCGGGACTCAACCCGGCGATTCGCGCGATCACCCTGCGCGCCCTGCGCGAGGGCTATCGCGTACTGGGCATCCGCAAAGGCTGGGAAGGGATGATCCGCATCGACCGCGACCGCCCGGCGGCAGAGCAGGATTACTGCCAGGTGTTGACCGGGGAGATGGTCAACAAAGTCGGCCGCACCGGTGGCACGTTTCTTCATACCTCGCGCACCCAGCCCTCCAAAGTGAAAAAGGAAAATGTGCCGGAGCCCCTGCAGAAGACCTATGCGCAGGAGAAAAACGACCTGACGCCGGAGGTGATGCGCAATCTGGAGCATCTGGGCATCGATCACCTCATTCCCATCGGCGGCGACGACACCTTGAGTTATGCCGCGCACCTGCACCATGAGGGGTTTTCCGTGGTGGCGATTCCGAAAACGATGGACAACGATGTGGCGGGCACCGATTATTGTCTCGGCTTCAACACCTGCGTGAGCCGCACCATCGAGTTGGCGAATCAATTGCGCACTTCGGCGGGATCGCACGAGCGGTTTCTGGTGATCGAGGCGTTCGGCCGCTACGCCGGGTTCACCTCACTGCTACCCGCCATTGCCGGGGCCTGCCATCGCTGTCTCATTCCCGAACATCCGTTCGACATGGAACGTCTGACGGAACTGATGAGCGAAGACCGGCGGAAGAATCCCAGCAACTATTCCATTGTCATCGTTTCCGAAGGCGCCACGTTCGCGGATGAGGGCATGGTGTTTGAAGGCGGGGAGGCCGATGCGTACGGACATAAAAAACTGGGCGGCATCGGCGAACAGGTGGCGGCCCGCCTCAAGGAGCTGTCACCGAAATATAATGACGGCGAACAGGTCGGCATCATCAGCCAGCGGCTGGGATACCTGGTGCGGTCGGGCCATCCCGACGCGATCGACTCCATCGTACCCGTGGTTTACGGCAACATGGCGCTCAACCTGTTGCTGGAGGGCAAGAGCGGGCGGCTGGTGAGTTTGCGCGACGGCAAATACTGCAACGTGGATTTAAGGGAAGTCACCGCCAGCAAAAAACGGGTAAATATAAAAAAACATTACCACACCGACCGCCTCCGCCCGGACTACCAGAGTTTTGACAATAAACCCCTGTTCATCATGTCCTGCGACGATTGACCCTCTAGCGAGGGGAGGCGACTGGCTGACCGTTGATGGCAGACGGATGATTCCC
>CBDVDB010000135.1:0-5828 GCA_965372625.1 uncultured Nitrospinaceae bacterium | reverse complement strand
CCACCTGTCCAAACTGCTCCGCACCCAGGACACCTTGCGGCTGTTCCTCAGCGGCCTCGGCCCTTTCAAAAAAGTTGAAGCCGCCGGCGTCAACCTTGTACTATAATAGCCATTAGCCTTTAAGTTTAATGATTTAAGGGGTTTGGGGAAATTCCCCGAGCTTGGAATATATGTGGACGCTGGTCATACTCATTTTTTCCTGCCTGTTTTTTTATTTCGTGGGCTACCGCTATTACGCCGCGCGTCTGGACCGCGACGTGGTTCAGCCCGACGCCGGTTTTAAAACTCCCGCAGTAACGCAGAACGATGGCGTCGATTACGTTCCCAGCAAGCCGGTGGTGCTGTTCGGCCATAATTTCGCGTCCATCGCCGGGGCGGGACCGGTCATCGGCCCGATCATCGCCATGCAGCATTTCGGCTGGGCGCTGACGATCATCTGGATTCTGCTGGGTAATGTTTTTATTGGCGCGGTGCATGATTACCTGACCCTCATGATCTCCGTCCGCAACCGGGGCAGTTCGATTGCCGATATCGCCGAGACCACCATGGGTCCGCGGGCCAAGACGGTGTTCGCCCTGTTTCTGGTGCTGGCGATGCTGTTGGTGATCGCCGTGTTCGGCGTGGTGGCGGCGAAAACTCTGATCGCTCAACCGCAGATGGTGATTCCCACGCTGACGATCATTCCCGTATCGATGCTCCTGGGCTGGGCCATTTACCGGAAGGGATTGCCCCTGGGGCTGTGCTCGGTGCTGGCGATTGCGGCGTTGCTTTCCAGCATCTATTTTGGATTCAAATATCCACTGCCTTTGCCGGCGAAAGAAATACTTGGCCTGTCGCCGGTGATGTTCTGGTTTGCAGTGTTGATGCTGTACGCGGCGGTGGCGTCGGTGATGCCGGTGCAACTGCTCCTGCAGCCGCGCGATTACCTTTCGACTTACGTGTTGTTCGGGAGCATGTCGCTGGGGATCATCGCTCTGCTATGGGTGCATCCCGGATTCAACACGCCCGCTTATCTTGGAATGTATTCCGAAGGGCAGGGGCCGATGTGGCCGATGCTGTTCGTGCTGGTGGCCTGCGGCGCGGTGTCGGGGTTCCATTCGCTGGTGGCGGGGGGGACCGTGTCGAAACAACTGACCAACGAAAATCAGGGCCGCCTGATCAGCTACGGCGGCATGTTGACCGAGGGCGTGGTCGCCGTCTGCACCGTTTTACTGGTCGGCGGCGGATTGTACTGGGTGGCGCCGGCGGCTGGCGGCATCGATATGAATGCCCTGGGGTTCCGCGAAACGCTGAAGGCCGGGGGCTGGATCCACGCGTTCGGCAGTGGCTACGGCCATGTGGTCAGCCAGATGCTGCCATTTATGGGATTCACCGTCGCTTCCATGGTGGCGGTGCTGGCTTTGAACACGTTCGTGATGACGACGCTCGATACGGCGGTGCGCATTACGCGGTTTATCGTGCAGGAAGGGGCGGGCGCGCGTTCTCCCATCATGCTCAACAAGTATGTGACGACGGCGTTGGTCGTGGTGCTGGCGTATTTTATCGGAGCCACCGGCGGCTGGCAGAAAATCTGGCCGATCTTCGGCGCGACCAATCAACTCATCGCGGCGGTGGCGTTGTTCGTGATCTCCACTTATCTGGTCGGCGTGCGTAAGCCCACCACCTATACCCTGGTGCCGGCGGTGTTCATGCTGATCACCACCATCGCGGCGCTGGCGTGGCAGGCGGTCCGGTTCATGACCGCGCCGGAACCGAACTGGTTTCTGGGAAGCGCGTCTTTAGTATTGATTGGATTGGCGTTGTTCGTCGGACTTGAAGCCCTGCAGGCCCTGAAAGCCCCCTACCGGGGGAGGGAACTTGCTGACAGTTGAGGGCATGCGATGATCACTGGGCGCAATTCGAGATTTTAAAGTTATCAGCGGCGATTCGCCGCCTTGATTTTTCAGCGAAATATATTATGATAAGGCATCAACCGTGAGTAGAGGGAACCCATCGTGAAAATCAGTGAAGTACTGGCCCGTCAGGCCGAACAGAAACATGCCGGAAAACCCCTGGAAGACCGCCCGCGCAAGCCGGTCGACAAAAAGGCGCTCAAGGTGATCCGCACCCGCGAAACCCCCAACCCCAAAGCCCTGCAATTTGTTCTCAATACGGAAATCCTGGAAAACGGCTACCGGTCGTTTTCCGGTAAAGAGGATTCCGCCGGGAATGCGCTGGCGACGGCATTACTGGAACACGATGAGGTCAAGAGTGTCTACATCATGAAAAATTTCGTCACCGTCACCATGGGAACGGAAGCGGCCTGGCATCATTTAAAGACTCCGGTGTGGAATATTATCGACGAGAAAGTTCACGTGTATCCCTCGGAGTCCGGGAAGAAGATCGATATCGACGTTTCGGATTTTCACGCGCTTTCGCAGGATAAAAAACTGGTGGCGGTTGAAATGGTGCTGGACCGTTCCATCCGCTTTCAATTGTCCCAGGACGGGGGAGGAGTGGACCTCAAAGGATTAGTGGGCAACGAAGTCCAGATTCATTACCAGGGCGCCTGCGGCGATTGCCCGTCATCCGAGACCGGTACGCTCCAGCACATCGAACGGCTGATCAAGCAACAGTTGGACAGCGACCTCACCGTCAAATCCGTTTAATCCCTTCCTATTTAAATAAATTATCGAGGCCTTTGATTAACGGCTGGATAGTTTTCTTTTGCGGTTTGATTCCGATCAAGGTCATTTGAGGCCGGGCGACCGGACCCTCCAGTTTGAAATGTGTTTCGACCAACCCACCCTGGGATTGCGCCGTCGAAAGAAGTTTGGCCAGTTTGGGAGAGGATTTGAAGGCCTTGTTCATATTAAATTTTGGAAGCGCTTTTCCCAGCATGTTCAGGGACCGGGTGTGCCCATCGAAAATTCCTTCAAGATAAACATCCATGATTCCGCCCTTCAAGGCCAGGTTGCTGGTGTTGAATTTCCCGTTGTTGATTTTAAAATTGCCGCCCAGATAATCAAACCGCAATCCATTTAAGTTTTGTCTCCGGAAAAAAGTAGGGTCAATGACGGCCAGAATGGTTTTAATCTCCTCCGCCTTGTCAAAATTGACGGGAGTGATTTTTATCGAAACCGTTCCGAACAGGCCGCGTATGGCCGGCAGTTTCTCGGGGACATAACCGTTCACCGAACCATGTGCCCGCATAATTCCCTGTATCTGGTTCTTGGAGTAATCACCCGCCCAAAGGTCTTTCCCCAAAAATTCCAATTGATATTTTTGTGATTTGGCATTATACGATCCATGAATTGCGAGGGTTCCATGGCGCGGGATCCAGGTGGATTTGACAAGAATCACTTTGCCGGGTGGCAGGGAGACATGGGCTTTTATTTGCCTGAACCTGATTTTATCCACCACCACCCCCTGCGAAGTCACATTAATGGACAGAGGTTTGTTCGGAGAGGATTCGAACTGGACCTCGGTTTTCCGGGTGGACAATGTGAATTGCCTGGAAGCCACTACCAGGTTTTCTCCGACCAGAGAACCGGTAACGAGCGGCGGCCCCGCCAGGCTCAGCGGAATCGCCACTTTCAGAACCCCGGATACCAAACCGCTGGAGGGTTTCCAGTCCTTCGGTGAGATCAAACGGGAAAAATCAAGCGCCGTTAAGTTGACCCTGGCATTCAGTAAAGGATCGGGATTCTCGGCGGTTTTCAAGGGGAAAGCCTGTTGGCCGTCGATGCGGATCTTGCCGTTGAGGGTTTCCCCCTGAACCTCGTAGAGGATATAACCTTCATCCCACTTGGCGGTTCCCTTGACCTGTGAAATCAACAGTTCGTGCCCTCCCACCGGGAGCTGGGCGTCCCTGGCCGCAAAGCGGGTTTCCGCTTTCAGGTCGCGGCTGAACGCCACCCCATCCGTCAAGGAGTTGAGCGGGCAGGAGGCGAGTAGCGTCAACTGCTCGATTTGCACGGGAAAATTATTTTTTTCAGGGGTGTCCGGTTTGTTATCCGGAGGAGATGTGAAAGCCCGGATCAATTCCGCAATGGCAAAAGGCTTGGTGCGCAACTGGACCTCCAGGCGGGACGACTCCGAAAGCACATCGTCGACCTCCATCCTTCCCAACAGGGAGAGCGGACCCATATCCAGGTGGAGGCCTTCCAGAACGACATCGATCGTCTCGGGGCCGGGGCGGCGGATTTTTAAATCGAACGAAAACTTCAGGGGTTCACTTTCTTCAAGTCCCTCCGCGGCGTTGTCAATGAACTGCAGGGTCCCTTGCTCCACATGGATATTTTCAGCAGTGATGTGTAATTGCTTCAGGCGGTTGCGGAATTCGCGGATGATCCGCCGGTCCACCGGAGGGGCTGTGGGTTTTTGCCTGGCGGGCGGCTTGGCCGACGGGCGTTCCTCGGGCGTAATGATCTTGGCTATCCAGGGGTCATTCCAGGTTTTATTTTTTAGCGACGACAACGAAGCTTTTTTAAATTCCTTTTTCAGGGGGTCTTTTGAATCCCGGTAAACTTTGATCCTGGGTTTGATAATGGCCGCGTTTTCGACCCTTATTTCCCCGCTCAAAAGAGGCAGAATCTCGACCTCGAGAAACAGGCTTTCGGCCCACAACAGTTGGCGGTCTCCATCGGCAGTGCGAACGGTCAACCCGCCGGCTTCCAGGCCCAACCCGTGAGAATATCCCAGATCGAGAAACTGAATCTCCACCTGCATGCCGGTTTTTTCGGATAACGATTTCGCCAGGGATTCGCGGAGGGTATCTTTGTCCAGAAACATCACGAACATCCCCGTCCCCACAAGAAGCAAGACGAGACCCAGCGCCATCGCCTTAAAAATCTTTCGCCACCTCTTGCGGGGTGGTTTTTTCCACGGGGTGTATTCAGAGTCTTTGATATCGGCGGTCATAGGCCCATCATATATAAGGAAACGCATTCATGAAAGGGGGTTTTCTGTACCCCCCCGGCCCGGCGGGTGGAAGAGATTGCTTTTACAGGCTCAATGGGAAATAAAAAAATAAAGAGACGGTCCGGACTGGGTTTCCAGCCTGAGCCGTCTCCGGTAAAACCTGCTTATTTTCATGGGTGGGGATGAATTAAAAAGCGAAACCGCCGTGACTTGCCGCCACCATGCACGCCAGCATGGGAAGGGAGAGCCAGGCATTGGTGCGGCTGGCCAGAAAAGCGGTGCGTTTGGCCTTGGTCAGCGCGTCGCCTTCCAGCGCTCCGGCGATGATTTTTTTCTGGTTGGGCCAGATCAGGACCCAGACGTTGAATGCCATGATGATTCCCAATACCATACCGATCATGATTTCAGAGCTGGGAATGCCCGTGACCGTGCCTCGTCCTAACATATAGTAAACGATTCCCGTGATGACCGTCCACAACGCCGCATGCCGGAACAGAAAAAGGGCCTTCGGCAGAATGATCTGGGTATACGGTTTGGCGGCGCCGGCCTCGACCATCTTGGGCATGGACTGCACCTGCACCAGATTGAAGAAATAGAGCAGTCCGATCCAAAGAGTTCCGAACAGCACATGAAAAAATTCAGCTACCCACATAAATGAGCCTCCTAAAGTTCCAAATTGATATTGGTATATTTAAAAATCTGAGAAAATCCGGGCAAACATCCAGTTTAGAAACCGCAGTCAATTACACAATAAGATGGGAAAATTATACCGGGGATTCAACTAATTTGATAGTTTTCGGCATTTTGGCCCAACTAAGGAGCTGGTTTTTGCAACATGAATAGCAATAAAATCCCGATAGCGGTCAGATTGAAGATCAGCAGGAAGAACACCCAACGATCGGGTAGCGGGAGGCGGCGTGGCCGGG
>CBDVDB010000134.1:0-5844 GCA_965372625.1 uncultured Nitrospinaceae bacterium | reverse complement strand
TTGACGGTGGGATTGGTCAAGGCCGCCAGCGCTTCCGCATGGCGCATGATGCCTCCCATAAAATGATATGCGGTTTGGGATAACCCTTCTTCGTCTTTCTTATCCAGAAACAGATTTTTGGCGCCCTGCTTGTCCCAAAGCGAACAGTGGGTATGGCAACCGTTGCCGGTCAGGTGGCTGAAGGGTTTGGGCATAAAGGTGACGCGCAAGCCGTGTTTTTCCGCCAGCGATTTGGCCATGAAGCGGAAAAATACATGCCGGTCCGCAGTGAGCAAGGCATCGCTATAGGCCCAATTCATTTCAAACTGGCCGGTGGCATCTTCGTGGTCGTTTTGGTAAGGATCCCACCCCAGAGTTTCCATGGCATCGCACAATTCCTTGATAAATTCATACCGCCTCATCAAGGCCATCTGATCGTAGCAAGGTTTGGCTTGTTGATCCCGGTCATCGGCAACCCTGCTGCCATCGGGACTCAAAACAAAAAACTCCGCTTCCACCCCGGATTTTAGTACGTAACCTTTTTTGTCGGCGGCTCCGATGACCTTTTCCAAAACGTGGCGGGGGCCATGCGGGATGGGCTTCGAGTTCATTAAAAGATCGCCGGTCAGCCAGGCGACGCCGGGTTTCCAGGGCAAAAGAGTCAATGTTTCAGGATCGGGCACCACAAACATGTCCGGATCGGCGGGCGTGAGGTCGAGGTGGGCGGCAAATCCCGCAAACCCCGCTCCGGTTTTACTCATTTCCGCGATAGCCGATTTGGGAACCAGTTTGGAGCGTATGACTCCAAAGAGATCGACAAAGCCGATCAAAAAATAATCCAGGCGATGTTTTTTGGCGAGTTCTATTAACATAAGCGACCTTGGAAAGAGTAATTAATGATCGTTGATAAGAAAAAGACTTTCCCAAACATTCGGGCGAGCTTAATTAAAGAAAGTTTTCACCCATAGGGAGGTCATGATTAAGGTTCTCAAGGGACGGGTATGATTCGCCTTTCCGCTTTTATGTTCCTTTAAAAGCTCGAGGGCTGCATCTTTTTTAAAAATACCCTGATTATCCATGGAGAGCACGTCATGAGCCCAGCCGTACAAAGGGCCTTGAAGCCAGTTGCCGATGGGAGTGGTCGGCATTCTTTTCTTTTCGTAAATAAACTGTTTGGAGAAAAAACGCTCGGCATAAAATTTTAAATATTTCTTACCCACTCCGGCTTCCATTTTTTCAGACAAAGGCAGTTTGACAAAAGTTTCCATGATCCGGTGATCCAGATAGGGAGACCGGCCTTCGGTGGACCAGCAGGCGCCCATGCGATCCCCTTTGACCAAATTGTTCCCCGGCATCAGGGAGGTGCATTCGTAAGCCATGATCTGCTCGATCGGTTCCAAGTCCCGCCACGGTTCGAGAATATTTTCAAAAGTTTCCAAAGGATCGGAAGCCCCCCGCAGGCATTCCGGTTCCAATACCCGCTGACGAAAATTTTCGTCCATATAGCAGATTTTGTTGAAATAAGACCTGAGAGAAAAATTGGTGCGGGTGATATTGTTAAAAAAATCTGTGTTGTGCAAAAATCCGAACAAGGCTTCGTCCGGGCCGTCCCCGCTGAATAATACAATTTTTCCTTTTTGATGGGCGCGCCGGGCCAGAATATAAAAAAGGTAAAAAGAAAAATCCCCATGCGGCTGTTCCGTATGGTAAACCACTTTCTCGGCGAGTTCGGGTATCATTTTAAAATCAATTTCCGCTTTTTCCAAATGAATCCCGAATTTATTGGCCACCTCCTCGGCGAAGGCGTACTCGGAATAGTCCTTTTCCAGAAAGTCCAGACCGAAAGCGTTTAAGCGGGGTTCCTTCCACTGCTTCACCAGATGGGCCGCCACCACGGAAGAGTCGATGCCGCCACTCAAATACAGCCCGCCTTTAACATCAAAATCAACCTGCATCCGCACCGCGTCCTTGAAGAGGTCTTCAAATGCATCCAAATCGGGGCACGTCCGGGTTTCATGAAAAGGCCAGGTCCAATACCGATGCTGCACCGGCGGTTTCCCCGGTTCGACGGCCAGATACGTCCCCGGGTCCAATTGCGTGACGCCCACGAAACAGGTTTGCGGAGGCGGGCAGTAATTAAATGCGAATGTCTGGACCAGTGCGTTGGTGTTCATTTTCCGTGGAAAATCCGGAAGGGACAAGAGTCCTTTAATCTCACTGCAAAATGCCAACCCTCCCTTATAGTCAGCGATGAAGCAGGGTTTGATCCCAAACCGGTCGCGCACCAGAATGCCGCGGTTGTCCCGCGCGTCCCAAAGAAAAAAAGTAAACATCCCGATCAAGCGGTCCAGCATGGCAATGCCTTCTTCCCGCCATAAATGAACCAGGACTTCGGTATCGCACCGGGATTTGAATTGATAGCCCTTGGCCTTCAGTTCCTCGCGCAGTTCGACATGATTGTAAATTTCACCGTTGAAGACGACCACCACGGATTGATCCGTGTTGTACATGGGTTGGCTGCCGTTTTCCGGGTCCACGACCGCCAGGCGGGCATGACCGAGCAGAGCCGGCCCTACCTCGTGCGCATCCCATTCATCCGGGCCGCGATACATAATCTGACGAACCATCTCCCTCACGTCCTCGAGGGTTCCTCCCTGGGCATCAAATATTCCGGCAAGTCCACACATAGCGATCTCTTAGTAAAAGTGGGTCCAATTAAAATAAAATTTTGATAGGCATACCATCGCGCTACTCATCAATGACTTTAGATTGTTGCGGCACCTTTCGGGTGGAACCCGTATGCGGAGCCTTATTCACGAAATCGACGTCTTCCAGCGATTCATTGTAAACTTTTCGAAACACAGCAATCATATGATCCAGGCTCGCCTTGGTTTCCGTTTCGGTCGGTTCGATCAGCATGGCATGACTCAGCTGATTAGGAAAATAGACACACCCCGCCCCGACCAGAGTGGGAGGGTGGATACCGTAATCGATTAAACGCTTCACAAAATTATAGGGAGTGGTTGGAAGTTTTTCACCGGACACCAGGCATTCGTGCATGCAGGTTTTCTTGAAAGGCGGCGGAAACAGATCTCTTAAATTTTGAAGCATGTAATTGGCGTTTAAAACCGCATCCTCGGAAGCCTGCCGCAAACCATCGGGACCCATCGACAAAATATAACAGTAGGCTCGCACCAGTACGGCAAAATGTCCCAAGTGGGATTTCAGGCGGCCGATGGAAACAGGTCTATCGTAATCCAGGTTGAATGTTCCTTTTCCAGATGAAGTGACGACCGGGACCGGTAAAAATTTTTCCAGAAAAGATTTAACGCCTACCGGCCCGGCTCCCGGTCCGCCGCCGCCGTGAGGCGTGGCGAATGTTTTATGGGTGTTCACATGCACCACGTCAAACCCCATGTCTCCGGGGCGGGTAATGCCCATCAAAGCGTTCAAATTCGCGCCATCATAATAGAGCAGGCCCCCGCTGTCATGCACAATTTTAGAAATGTCCATGATATGTTCTTCAAACAGCCCCAAAGTCGAGGGGTTGGTCAGCATGATGCCCGCGACTTCCTCCGTCATTTGAGTTTGCAGGACTTTGATATCCATGAACCCCTCGGCATCGGTCGGAACGATGCGGCACTGGAAACCGGCCATGGCCGCGGAGGAGGGGTTGGTGCCATGAGCGGAATCGGCAATCAAAATCACGGAGCGGTTTTCTTTTTTTTCGGAAAAATATTTCTTGATGATTAAAAGACCGGTCAACTCCCCCTGCGCGCCCGCCGCGGGTTGCAGAGAAAAATGATCCATCCCCGTGATTTCCGCCAACAATTCCTGCAAGTGGTGCATCACCGATAAAACCCCTTGCAGGGTCTCCGTCGGCTGGTGAGGGTGGACGCCTTTAAATCC
This sequence comes from uncultured Nitrospinaceae bacterium, assembly GCA_965372625.1. Lineage (GTDB taxonomy): Bacteria > Nitrospinota > Nitrospinia > Nitrospinales > Nitrospinaceae > SZUA-226. The sequence continues at coordinate 1,956 of CBDVDB010000134.1, read as the reverse complement.
ATCCAGGTTCGCCAGAGTGTCATTGCGTTTGGGATTGTATTTCATGGTGCAGGAACCCAAAGGATAAGACCCGCTATCCACACCGTGACTGGCAGAACTCAGTTTCATGAAATGACGGACCACCTCAATTTCGGAAACGTCCGGAAGGCCCAGAAGTTCGGTACGCAAATCCAAATCCTCAAAAAAAGATTCGCAATTTTCCGCCTCAAACCCGGATGCGTCGCTAATCCCACTGCCGCCCACTCCGGCCCGGCTTTGTTCTAACAAGGTTGGGAACATAAGTTTTTTTCAGGCCTTCCTCAAAGTTCCAAAGCGTTCTTGAACGCTTCCGCGAATTGATCCAAATCCTGCCTGGATTTGGTTTCGGTGACCGCAATCAGTAATCCGTTTTGCACCTGGGCGTCGCTCACCTTGAGCCCGCCGAAGATTTCATACCCCATCAGCTTTTTAAGCACTTCCTCCGCCGGCCGGGGGAGGGACAAGGTAAACTCATTAAAAAATGGCGCGCGAAAAGCCAGGGATACCCCCGGAAGCTGGGTGAGAGTATCCATCAGGTAATGGGCCTTGGCTGAATTGATTTTTGCCAGGCGGGGCAGGCCGGTTTCGCCCACCAGACTCAAATAGATGACAGCGCGTAGAGCGCACCAGGCCTGGTTGGAGCAGATATTGCTGGTGGCTTTTTCGCGGGCGACATGTTGCTCGCGATCTTCATAGACCAGCGCATAGGCGGGTTTCCCATAAATGTCTTCCACTTTGCCGACCAGCCGGCCCGGCATGTATTTACGAAATTCTTTTTTGCAGGCCAGCACGCCCAGACTGGGGCCGCCTGCCGACAACGGTATCCCCAACACCTGACCCTCGCATGTGGCAATATCCACCCCCGCCGCTCCCGGCGTTGGGAACAGGCCGCTGATCAAAGGATTGAAGGACAACGCGGATACCACGCCATGGGTTCGGCATGTTTTGGCAAGGCGCTTGACGTCTTCCAGTAATCCGTATTGGTTCGGAGTTTGAAACAAAAAAACGGCGGGAGAATATTTTTTAATATTTTCTTCAAGGTGTTCGACATCCACTCTGCCGGATTCCTTGCAGGGCTGGACGGCAATCATCTGAACGTCTTTGGCCTGAAGATAGGTTTTTAGAATATGTTGCCACGGGTCCCAGAGGGTGGTGGAGTATAAAACTATAGGATTCTTTTTTTTGGAAGCGGCGCATCCGATCCATGCGGCCTCCGCCAAAGCGGTTCCGCCATCATAAGAAGAACTGTTGACGCAAGGCAGGCCGGTTATGCCGGACAGCGCCTGCTGGTATTCGAACAGCGCCTGCAGTAACCCCTGGCTCATCTCCGGTTGATAGGGCGTGTAGGCGGTCAGAAATTCCCCTCGATAGGAAAGCGCATCCACCACGGCGGGGATATGGTGCTCATACATTCCTCCGCCGATGAAATTAAGATGGGAATAAACCGTGGAGTTTTTGGAAGCCAGTTTACGGAGTTGATTTTCCAAATCCCATTCGGATAACGCGGCAGGAATTTTAAGTTCGCGTTGCAACCTGATTTCTTCGGGGACACAGGCAAACAACTCCTCAATAGAGTCGAGGCCGAGAGATTTCAGCATCTCTTTTCGGTCGTCGGGATGAAGGGGAAGGAAATTCTTTTGGAATCCCATAGGCTTGAAAAGGAATTTAATATTCTACGCCGGCAAAGGGGGTTCTTTTTATTTTCCGCTTTTCCCGTCTACCGCAATTAAAAACTGCCCCTGAAGAAGACTTGTTTCATCGTCAGCCAAAGAATTTTCAGATCCAGCAGGAGCGATGTCTTGTCGACATACTCCAGATCGAGAGCGGTGCGCCGTTTCAACCCGCCGGTATTCCTTAACGTGGCCTGCGCCAGGCCGGTGATGCCGGGTTTGACGCGTGTCCGTTTTTCCCATTCCGCGTCGGAGTAATTGGGACGTT
>CBDVDB010000133.1:0-5873 GCA_965372625.1 uncultured Nitrospinaceae bacterium | reverse complement strand
GCTTCTGCCACTTTTTCTCAATGATATTGGGATCGTAATCCGGCATTTGCGTGAAATCCACGGGGATTGAGTCGTAAAGTCAGAACGCCGTAGTGTAGCTAAAATCCGGTCAATAATCCACCGGACTTGATGATAGGGTTTGGCGTTACCCGGCAATGCTTTACACTATTCGTATGACAGAATTGTCCGGTGCGATCAGTGTTGTCTTGATATTGTATGTGGTTCTCCTGCTGGGGATCGGATGGGTGACGTCGCGGCAGGCAAAATCGCCAGACCATTTTTTCCTGGCGGACCGGTCGCTCAAGGCGTGGGTGACGGCGGTGTCCTCCACCGCTTCGTCGGAAAGCGCCTGGGCGGTGCTGGGAACGGTCGGTCTGGTTTACAAGGAAGGGTTGTCCGCTATCTGGTTTCTGCCGGGTTGCCTGATGGGCTACGCGGTCAACTGGCTGTTGCTGGCGGAACGCCTGCGCAAGTTTTCGCACGCCACCCACGCGATCACCCTGCCCGATTATCTGGAGGCGCATTTCAAGGACAAGACGAATGTCATCCGCCTCATCTCCGTCATTATTATCTTCGCCTGCATGATGGCCTACGTCGGGGCGCAGTTTTCCGCCATCGGCAAAACCTTCGACGCCATTTTCGGCGTGCCGCACACGGTGAGCATTCCCATCGGCGGGGCCATCATCATTGTGTACACGATGCTGGGCGGGTTTCTGGCGGTGGCGTGGACCGATTTCGTGCAGGGCCTCATCATGGTATTCGGGCTGGTGCTATTGTCGGTGGTGGCGCTGGTGAGTCTCGGCGGGTTCGGCGGGATGATCGAGCAGGTGAGTCAGGCCAGCCCTCATACGATGGAGTGGATGGGCGGCAAGACCACCGCGGTGTTTTTCGGATCGATGGTCGGCCTGCTCGGTATCGGCCTCGGTTATCCCGGACAGCCGCACGTGCTGAACCGCTACATGGCCGCGAAGGATACCCGGACCATCCGCCACGGCATGTGGATCGCCATGGGCTGGGGATTACTGGTATACAGTTCGGCGATTGTGCTCGGGTTGTGCGGGCATGCGTTGTTTCCCGACTTGAGCGATCCCGAACATCTGTTTCCGAAGGCGGCGGAGTTGCTTTTGCCCACGGTGGTTTCGGCGGTGGTGTTGACCGGAGTGCTGGCGGCGATCATGTCGACCGTGTCGGCGCAGATCATCGTCGCCGCGTCCGCCGTCGCGCATGACGTGTATACCAAAATGATCCGCCGCGACATTTCGCCGCAACAGATACTGAAGATCAGCCGCCTGTCCGTTCTGCTATTGGGAATCGGGGCGATGGTTATCGCGCTGTTGAAGGTGCCGGTCATTTTCTGGTTCGTGCTGTTCGCGTGGTCGGGGTTGGGAGCGAGCTTCGGTCCGGTGATCCTGTTCTCCCTGTATTCCAAAAAAGTGACGCGCGAAGGGGCGATTGCCGGAATGCTTACGGGATTCATCACCACTCTGGCCTGGAAGATTACGGGGCTTTCGGATTCGGTGATTTATGAGTTGGTGCCGGCGTTTCTGCTGGCGTCATTGGCGGTGTGGGGAGTCAGCCAGTGGACGGCCGGCCGGGAAGGGGTGACGGCCCCGGCGGTTAAGGACGCGGAATAAGCGCATCGGTCCGGTCCCGTGGATCTGGAGTCAACCGTCCTGTTTCAGTTGGTCCACCATTTTTTCGAGGGCGGTAATGTACAATTTACAATAGGCGACGTTGGGCTGGTCGTTCCCCGGAATTTTTTTGAAAGAATCCAGCCAGAATTTGATCCCTTTGACTTTCAGGAGATCCGCATCCTGGCACAGCTGGTAGTCCTTGGCTTCGAGAACGGCCAAAGCCAGTTGGGAATAATAAGCTTCGACCTCCATTAAATCAAAAATCCATTCCGCCAGTTGTTCGGATTGCTTGCTGTCCGGAAAGGACATTTTTTGAAGGATATCGTATTTGTATTTTAATTCTTCAAGAGACATGGGTTGGGTTCAAAAACCTCTTTTCCTCTGGAACTGAATCCGTTTCCTGCCGTTTCAATTTCTCCGCGGTGATTCCCGGGGCTTGCCTTCCAAGTTTCATTTATTTTACAACAGAACTGAAATTTGTCCTTACTTTAAAATCGCGACAATATATTTGGCGATTTCGACGGCGGACCCTCTTCTCTCCTGTATATAAGCTTTGGCTTTTTCCTTTATTTTGGACAATTGGTCTTCATGCATCAGCAGACTCCTGACGGCGGCAAACAGGGTTTGCTCGTCCGCCACGATGTTCGCCAGGCCTTGAGTTTTTAATTCGCTGGCGATTTTCTGGATATTTTCAAAATAAGGACCGTGCAGAACCGGCACTCCCTGGGCCACCGGTTCCAGCAGGTTGTGCCCGCCACCCGGTGCCATCAGGCTTCTTCCGACAAACGCGACATCGGCGATGGCATACACTTTGGCCAGCTCCCCAAAACAATCGAGCAATACAATATTGGCTACGGGTTTGGATTTGGAATCGATTTGTGAACGGAGAACGAATTTCATATTGGCTTTCTGCAGGTAATCGCCGATTTTCTTAATCCGTTCCAGCCTTCTGGGGGCGATGACCAGGGAGAGTTTGGGATATTTCCGGCGCAGGTTTAAATAAGCTTCGGCGCAAACCTCCTCTTCTCCCTCATGGGTACTGCCGGCTACCAGCACCTGACCGTCCGGCGGGATTCTTAACCGACTCCGGATGCGAATTCGTTCGGGTTCCGAAACGATCTGCAGGGCGTCGTATTTGGTATCGCCGACGATTCGCACACGATTGGGAGAAGCGCCCAGTTTTTCCATGGTGGTGCGCCCGCGTTCGCTTTGCATGCAGATCACCGCGAACGATTCAAGCAGGGGTTGGACCAGGAAAGCGACCTTCTTGTACCGGGCCTGGGATTTCTCGGAAATCCGGCCGTTAAATACCATGGGCGGAATGCGCCTTTCTTTCAGGTTCATCAGCATGCTGGGCCAGAACCCGGTATCCGTGAGAACGTATAAGTCCGGCTTGATTCGGTCCAGCGCGCGGTTGATGAACGGCCAGCAGTCGAGCGGATGAAAAAAGATATAGTCCGCAAACGGAATCAACCGGTGGGCGGCGTCATAGCCGGCATCGGTGGTCACCGAAACCGCAATTTTAATATTGGGCCGCTTGTCACGCAGGATTTTGAGTACCGGCGCGGCGCCGTTGACTTCGCCCAGCGACAGCGCATGGACCCAGACCAGTTTTTGGCCGGGTTCCTTCTCCGTCACCGGAACCCACCCGAAATGATCTTTGAGACCGCGGCTTTTCTTGCCGGTGATCAGGGAATGCGCGGCGAAAGCCGGCATAATGACATAAGCCGCGGCCTTGGAAAGGAATCGGTAAATTTTGATTTTTGGGTCGGGCTTGCTCCTTTTTTTTCGTTTGGGAGCATGGGTTCCCGGGGGTTTCGCGGCCATGGGTTTTTGTGGTGAAGTTTGATCGTTCAAGCGGTGGTTCCTTTGGTAAGTAAAGATTGTATTAATTTTAAATTACGGGCGACGGCTCCCCTTTCCCGTTGCACCGTTTCGGCGGCCAGTTGGCCGCGTTTTTGAATTTCATCCGGGTTGCTCAACAAGCTTTCCAAAACCTGGGTCAGGTCTTCCGGATGCTGGATGGGAATGCCGCCCCCGGACGCGGTGAGCAGGCGGGCTTCTTCCTCGAAGTTACCCATGCGGCTGCCGTAAATCACCGGTAGTCCCAAAAGAGCCGGTTCCAGAATATTGTGTCCCCCGTGTTTAGGGTCGAATCCCCCGCCCACAAAAGCGACATGCCCCTGCCGGTAATAATGGTTCAGGACCCCTAAAGTATCTACCAGTAGAACGGGGGCGGTCCAGCCGTCCGGCGAATTTTGCAACTCGGAATGGAGCGTCAACGACAACTCCGAATCCCTTAAAAGGGCCTTGATTTCATCACACCGCTGCACATGACGCGGGGCGATTATGAATTTATAGTTTAAAGGGTTTTGGCTCAATTGAGAAATGGCATTTGCGATCGCCCGCTCCTCACCCGGCCGGGTAGAGCCAAAAATGACTGTAATTTCGCCATTTTGGATCGATTTTGGAGCGGGGGCCTGTTCCCCCACCGCGAGGGCGTCGAACTTCATATTGCCCGTCACCCGCACCCGGGACGCGTCGATGCCCAGTTGCAGCAACCGGTCCGCTTCCGCCTGTGACCGCATGGCGAATATCGTGATCGGTTCGGTCAGCCACTCTATCCAGGGTTTTAGTTTCCGGTAGCGGGCGAGGGACCGGGCGGACATCCTGCCATTGGCCAAAAGCACTGGAATCTGCTTCCTTAAGCAGGTACGGAGCAGATTGGGCCAGTACTCCGCTTCGATTAAAATCAGGGCCGCGGGATTGAGCCGTTTCAATAAGGGGCGGATCAGGATCGGCAGATCCAGCGGTAGCCGGAACATGGGGCAATCCACTTCCTCCTGAGCCAGAGTGTATCCGGTCGTCGAGTACGTCGATAGCACCACGGCGCGGCCGGGAACCTCTTTCTTCCAGGCCTGGATCAGCAATTTTGCCACCCGCACTTCGCCCACGGAGGAGGCGTGCACCCACAGGCATCCGGTTTGACGGGGAACGGATTTCCACTGCCTAATCCGTTGTAATATCTCCTGCCGGAACGTCTCGTCCAACGCCATGCGGATTCCCCAATAAGGAGAAAGCAGTACGATGGCGGCGGCTATGATAAAATTATAGGCGAAGTCCATAGAATATTGATTATAAACCAGACAGGAATCATCTGCAGAAGAGAAAGGAGAAGGAAAAATTCCATGAGCCTCGAATCTTTTTTCCGTGAGGTGATTTCTCCCAAACGTCCCCTGCATCTGATGCCGGTGTACGGTTTACTGCGTCTGGTTTCGCCGTTTTATTCTCTGGTCCAGCGATTGCGCGCGCAGTTGTACCGCCAAAAAATTTTCCCGACGCGCCGCCTGGACTGCCGGGTGATTAGTATCGGCAATCTTACCCTGGGAGGCACGGGCAAAACCCCCATGGTGATGATGGCGGCCGATACCCTGCGCCGTCAGGGTTTCAAGCCCGCCATCCTGAGCCGCGGCTATGGCGGCAATTCCACCGCACCTGTTAACGTAGTATGCGACGGCCAACAAATCCTGCTCTTGCCCGAAGCGGTGGGAGACGAACCGGTGATGATGGCCCGGCGGCTTAAGACGGTGCCGGTGCTGACCGGTCGTAACCGCTACGAGACGGGCCAATACGCCATCGAACATTTCGGGGTGGACGTTTTGATTCTGGACGATGGCTATCAACACCTTTCCCTGCACCGTGATCTCAATATCCTGCTATGCGACGCTGCCCGCCCTTTCGGCAATGGCGTGGTGTTTCCGGCAGGCGAGTTGCGGGAGCCGCTCGATGCCCTCCAACGGGCGGACATCATTTGCCGGACCCGATGCCGCGATGAGTGCTTGTCCGATGCCATCGACTCGTGGAACCGCCGTAAGGTGCCGGTGGTCCGGACGGCATACCAGGTGGTTTCGGTGATCCATTTGCAGAAGGGCGAGGAGACCGGGATCGAAAAACTGCAAGACCGGCCGGTGGCGGCCTTTTGCGGTATCGCCCATCCTCTGGATTTTTTTCATATGCTGGAACAGGTGCCGGTCGGGATCGTGCATCAGAATTTCTTTCCGGACCATCACCACTATTCCACGGACGAGCTTAAAAAGATTGAGAACCGGGCGAAACAATCGGGGGCGCAATGTATCGTCACTACCGAAAAGGACGCGGTCAAACTGCGGAATCATCCATTCGAATTGCCGGCCTACGCGGTGCGGATTGAACTGGAAATTCTTGAGGGACAGGAAGAAT
>CBDVDB010000132.1:0-5897 GCA_965372625.1 uncultured Nitrospinaceae bacterium | reverse complement strand
TTGCCGATGCCTCAAAAACCCACAAACACCGGGACAACTCAGAGTAAACCCCGCCCAGCCTGTCCCGAAACCCTGATTTGTCCAACAAAATTAAATATTTAGGATGTCAGAGAATCCTCATAATACCGCTCTGCCGCCGACGGAGCAAGGATATTTTAATACCCCGCAAACTATTATTTTAAATAGGGTTAAATCAATTAGACCGGCGGGTTCTGCGAGGTAGCACGGGCGGGTTGAGATGCCGTCACCCGGCTCAGCAGGGCGAAGGGTTCCACGTGGACGGGGGCCGGAATCCACACGCATCCGTTACCGCCATGGGCGACGGATACGGATTCGCCCTTTTTATTTTCGATGGCCTCGATTTTAAAATAGCGCTGGCCTGTGGGTGAGATATATTCCAACTCGTCGCCCACCTCAATGCGGTTTTTGACTTCCACTTCCAGCCAGCCGCCGGCGCGCTCGCCCACAATCTGCCCCGCATACACCTGCGGCAGTTGGTCTTCCTGCGGCGAATCGAACCGCTCGGTCTCGTGGTCGGCATTGGGGATGAGAAACGCCGAGGTGAACCCCCGGTTGGCGGTTTTGTTGAGTTCTTCCAAAAGCTGCGGATCGAATTTCATGCCCTTGGCCATATCGTCGATCGCACGCCGGTAATTGCGCACCACCACCGAAAGATAATAAATCGTCTTGGAGCGGCCTTCGATCTTGAACGAACCCACCCCGGCATCGCGCAACTGCTTGATGAACTCGATGGCGCGCAGGTCTTTCGAGTTCATGATGTAGGTGCCATGCTCGTCCTCATCCACCAACATCAACTCGCCGGGCCGCTGTTTCTCTTCTATATAGTAGTCGCCTTTCACCACATCCGGATTGTGAACGCTCCGCAGGGGCGCGGTTTCGTCCGCCTGGTTGAACAGATCGTACTCCCAGCGGCAACTGTTGGTGCAGGTGCCCTGGTTGGCGTCGCGGTGGTTGAAATAATTGGACAGCAAACAGCGCCCGGAGTAAGCGATGCAGATGGCGCCATGCACGAACGATTCCAACTCCATCTCCGGTACGTGCTGATGAATGTCCTCGATTTCCGGCAGTGACAACTCGCGTGACAAAATGACGCGCTGAACCCCCAGCTCATGCCAGAACTGCACCGACGACCAGTTGATGGTGTTGGTCTGCACCGATAGATGCACCGGTATCTCCGGAAACTCTTTCAGCGCGAAGCGGATCATCCCCGGATCGGCCATGATGAAGGCATCCGGTTGGGCCTCGGCGAAATACGCCAGCGACTTCTGGAACGACTCGATCTTGCGGTTGGGCGGCAGGATATTGGCGGTGATATAGATTTTCTTTTGCAAGCGATGCGCTTTTTCAATGGCTTGCCGGAGCGTTGCCTCTTTGAACGGATTCTCCCGCGCCCGCAGGGAAAACTTCGGGATGCCCGCGTACACCGCATCGGCACCATACGCGAAGGCGTAATCCATCTTTTCCGGACTCCCCGCCGGAGCCAAAAGTTCCGGGGCAGGCCCCGGAGCCAATTCTTCAGGACGGTTCTTCATGTGGTCAGTCCCGCTCATAAATAAATGCGCCTCTATTTTGAGATGCTCTGATTATATAGATTTATGGGCAGGATGAAAATTATTTCGGACAATCCTTGGCGGGTTGAAAACCCAACTGCCGCGCCTGCTGGAGGCTGTGGAAGACTATTGCTTTGTGGGGACGCGTCTGCCGGTAGTGTTTGCAGGCGGGCCAGCGGACGGTTTTCGTTTTGAAACTACCGATCAATCCGTAATGAAAAATCCGGTCGTAATCCACTTGCTGGACAGTCACCGGCACAGCCGGTATGTGCGATTCGCGGCGGAATTCCCACGGCGGCACCGGGTTTTTCTCCACCCACAGGCCGAGTTTGCCGGCCAAGGCGTCATGCTCCAGCCTTTGCAGGCGCCGGTTCTTGAAGGGATTCACCCGGTAATACCAGGCCAGCCCGGCATGCACCAACTCCTCGTTCAGCACCCGGCCGTCCTCGACGATCACCGCGCCGACGCGGCGGCCATAGCGGTCGATCATCACCACATCCACCCGCACCTTGCGTCCGAGAATCATCTGCTCGGTAAACCGGCGGGCCTGTTTGCCGAACACTTGGGCCATCTCCGGGGCGTCAACATCAGCCAGCCGTATCTTATATAAGGTAGGGCCACTCTGAAGGGTAAAGGTATCGCCATCGTGAACCGCCACCACCTTCCCGGTTAAGGGTGGGGAAGCGGCCGACAACCAGAGTGACATCAGTGCCAGGGCGAGCTTGATCGACATGTCCCTATTATAAGCCAACCCCTGCCTTTTCAAAGTAATTCACTCCCCCCACTACCCCTCTCAAGGCATTAAAGCACCGATAATAAGGTGAACAAATGTTGCATTTTTGACACTCGAAAGCCCCATATATGTCAGTTTCCCGGGTTCCAAGCCCGGAATCCGGGCTATCGCAGAAAATAGTCATACTTAGTAATCCTTAAATTATTGAAAACAAAGCGTTTTCTATTTTTAGGGTATTTTGGGGGGATTTGGCTCTTATCTTGCAAATAATAGGTTTACCTTAACTTGTTTACATTAACTAATTTATGGTAACTGCCTTAAAAACAAAAAGAAACTCAGGCCGGTTGGATCAACGAGGGTTGTTTCGCAGAACCTTGTTGACCTCTATGGCCGTTTTGGCGGTGATCGGCCTGACCGGTTTCTGGAGCCTCGCCCGGGTTGAGAGAGAAATGAAAGCCAACCTGAAAAACCAGCTCCAGACCTCCCTGAACTCCACAGTGAAAATCATTCAGGGATGGGCCCAGGAGCGGGTTACTTCTATCGAAGTCGCCGCCGCCAATCCGGAAATCCGCAAACAGATTGTGAACCTGATCCGCAAAACCAGCCGTAACAAGAACATCAGTCCCGACACCTTGCACAACCTTGCTGAGCAAAAATGGCTGCGCAAACATTTGGGCCGTATTACCAAAAAATATGATTTTACCGGTTTCGTCGTTATCGATACAACCGGCTTGCAGGTGGCGGCTTTACTCGATGGGCCGGTGGGGAAACGGGACCTGATCGAATTGTCGAATTTTGTGCAACGCGCCTTGAATGGAAAAACGGTGATCTCGGTCCCCTTCATGAGCAACGTTCCTCTACCCGACAGCCGAGGCGTTTGGCATGAGACCTGGCCCACCATGTTCGTTGCCACACCCATCACCAACAGCGATGACAAAGTTGTCGCGGTGTTGTCCTTCCGTCTCCGGCCCGAAAATGAATTTACCGTGCTGTTTGAAATTAGCCGTCCCAGAGCGTCCGAAGAATCCTATGCCTTCAGCGATAAGGGATTCCTGATCTCCAAAAGCCGCTTCGAGCCGCAACTCAAAGCCCTCGGCCTGATACCCGATAGTATGGAGATTTCCTCTATTTTAAATTTGGAATTGCGCGATCCCGGCGGGGACCTGACCCAGGGATTCGTTCCCGAAACTCCCCGCGCGGAACAACCGTTTACCCGCATGGCCCAAAGCGCGCTGACTCATAAATCAAGCTGGGATGTCGACGGCTATAACGATTATCGCGGGGTGCCGGTAGTCGGCGCCTGGACCTGGCTGGATGATCTCCATTTCGGCATCGCACACGAAATGGATACTGAGGAGGCCTTCACTCCGCTGACCACACTGAACCGGATTTTTCTGATCGTCTACGCACTTCTGTTCGGCGCGGCGGGTATGGGCCTGCTCCAGTATCACCGCAAACAACGGGCCGAGGAAGAAAAACAGTGGGAGCATCATCAGACTGAAGAAGTGGGCCGGCGCATGCAGTCGATATTCAATAATACGATTGACGGCATCATCATCATAAATGAAAAGGGCATCATCGAATCGTTCAATCCGGCGGCGGAACAGATATTCGGTTACTCCCGGGAAGAAGTGGTCGGCAAAAATGTCAAACTATTAATGCCCGATCCCTATAAAACAGAGCATGACGGTTATCTGAAACATTATCAACAAACCGGGGAAAAACATATTCTCGGTAAATTACGCGAGGTGGTCGGCCTGCGCAAGGACGGCGAGACGTTCTTTCTCGAACTGGCGGTCAATGAACTTCATCTGGATACCGGTAGAAAATACACCGGCATCCTCCGCGACATTACCGAGCGGAAAAAGATCGAACTCGAAATAGACCAGGCCCGGCAGGAAGCTGAAACCGCCAGCAACGCCAAGACCCAGTTCCTGTCCCAGATGAGCCACGAACTGAGAACGCCCATGAACGCCATCCTCGGTTTCGCGCAAATCATGGACGGCGAATTGGAGAGCATGGACAAAGCCATTCAAAGGGAATGCGTGGATCATATCCTGAAGGCCGGCAAACACCTGCTGGAATTGATCAACCAGATACTGGATCTCTCCCGGATTGAAACCGGCAAACTGGCGGTTAAGCTGGAGCCGATTGAACTGGCCCCGATGATCCGGGAAGTGCTGGCCCTTGCCCAACCTTTGACCTCCGCCAATCGGGTGGATCTCATCAATCACATTGCGGACGACGCCGGTCATAGCGTCAGGGCCGACCCGTTGCGCCTGCGGCAGGTGCTGTTGAATCTGCTTTCCAACGCCATCAAATACAACCGGGAAAAGGGCACCGTCACGCTCTCCTGCGAAACCCGTGGTGAGAACCACCTGCGTATTTCAGTGACCGATACCGGACCCGGTATCGCCGAGGAGGATCAGAAAATCCTGTTCCAACCCTTCAGCCGGTTGCAGAATGACGTGACGACCGTGGAGGGCACCGGCATCGGTTTGACCATCTGCCAACTGTTAATGGAATTGATGAATGGCGTCATTCACGTTAAAAGTGAAATCGGCAACGGCAGTACCTTCACGATCGAACTGCCTCTGAGCACGGCGCCGGTGGAGCAGGCTCCGGAGGAAGTTTCGTTTGCCAGGCCGCAACTGCCCGGAGCCGAGCCGCGGCCCGGAGTCCATACGTCCGTTCTCTATATAGAGGACAACCCCGCCAATATGTACCTCGTCAAGCAGATACTGGAGAATTACCGGCCCGAAGTGGAACTGTTGGCCACTCCCCGGAGCAGGATGGGTCTGGACTTGGCCAGGGAATATAAACCGGATCTGATTCTGTTGGACATGAATTTGCCGGGCACGAGCGGTCTGGAAGTGCTCATGCACCTGCGGCAATCCCAGGATACCCGGCATATCCCCGTGGTCGCCCTCAGCGCCAATGCTTTGGACAGCGATATTGAAAAGGCGCTTGCGGCGGGCATCGACCATTACCTGACCAAGCCGATCAACGTGCGCAAGTTTTTGCAAATTTTAAGTTACTACCTGGATGCCCCCGCGCCATCGCCCAAACCGCCTGAGCCGGAAAAGGATACGAAACCGATAAAGAGAAAATCCACCGGCAAGGGAAAATCCTCCGGTGCGGAACCTGCGTCCTCTCAATAATTTCCTCGACAAACCTAATGTAACAGGATAACAATCAGCTCCGGAGCTTTGCCGGTTTAAGGAGTTGCTATGAACATCGAACGATGGATTCGCGTGATCGCGGGTTCCTTTATCCTTATCAGTCTGGCGCTGGCTATCTGGGTCAATCAGTGGTTCCTGTTATTCACCGCGTTCGTGGGACTCAACCTGTTTCAATCCGGGTTGACCCGGTGGTGCCTGATGGAAGACATCCTGCGCAAACTCGGCCAGCGTGACGCTGGACCCAATTCTTGAACTGCCTGCTTTGAGGTTGCTCGATTTATCGAACGAATTTTCTCCCCCTTCTTGAAGGGGGCCGGGGGGATTCTTCCGTCTGGGAGGCGTGCTAAAATAGCGGAATGAATATTCTTCTATTCGGCGCGGGCGCGGTCGGGCTGGGACTGGCCTCCTGCC
>CBDVDB010000131.1:0-5940 GCA_965372625.1 uncultured Nitrospinaceae bacterium | reverse complement strand
GCTGTAGCGCCCGATTGAAGATAATGCCTACCAATCCACCGAAAATCAGCATCGAAACCAGTACTCCCAAACCAAACAGGGCGAGATAAGCGATCGCGCCCCAGGCCGAAGTATGGCTGGTGAGGGGCACCAGCGCCAGAAGCGGGGCCAACCCTGCCGTCCCGTGCAACATGCCTACCATGACGGCGCCGTGTCCGTGACGGTGGTGTTCGGACGGGTCGGCCTCTTTTTTGTCTTGATGTTTATGCCAGTGGGCATGTTTCAGTAAGCCGCCATGTTGGTGGATGTGCAGGTGCACATGATTTCGCCGCAGATCCCACAGCACCCAAAGCCCTATGCCGATCAACACCAAGCCGACAAGGTCTTCAGCGGTTTGGCTGAGTTTCTCCGGTATGGCCTGGCCCACAAGGATCGCTACGGTCCCAAGCGCCAGGACGGTCACACCATGTCCCGCCGCCCAGCGCACGCAAAAGGCCAGGCTTTTGCGGTGTCCGAGCCGGGTGCTCGCCAGACCGCAGACCGCCGCGATGTGGTCGGCGTCCAAGGCGTGTATCATCCCCAGGCTGAAAGCCAGACCCAGGACAGAAATCAAACTAATTTCATCCATGAGTGCACCGCTTGGTTAATGGAACCCGCTTACCCGGTTTCCCAAAATCGGGAAAAAGCTTTAAGAAGTCTTTGGAACTAATTGTTTATCGATAAGACCGTAAAGCCCGCCGCCGCCGGCGTTTTACATTCCTGATCGCTTTTAAAAACAAGGCTAATATATGCCCTGGCACGACGATTACAAACATACCGACAAAGTACATAATTTTGTTAAAGAGTTTACTCATGTTTCAACCTCACCAATTTGTTGAAATAGGTTGTTTTTGATCTGCTTAATTTCCGAAACCATTTCGGGGGCAAAATCGAAAGCAGATTTTCTAGCTCGGTCGGCCTTTAAAATGTTATCGGATCTTGAAATGAACCCGAGCAGGTTGTCAGCGCCCACTTCTCCTTCTATAAAATCCTTGTCATCTTTGTCATTGACCTTGTTGCCGACGTAATAAATTTTTTTTATTCCAATTTTTTCCCCCAGTTGATGAATTTGCTTTCCGGAAATTATCGAAACCCGTCCGGTGTCGACGACAATAATCATACTATCCACGGCTTGGCAAGTCCCCCTTGTGAGATGTTCGAAACCGGCCTCCATATCGAGGATAACCGTTTCGTCCCTTTGAATAATCAGGTGCATCAAGATGGTTTTCAGAAAAGTGTTTTCGGAGCAATAGCATCCTGAAGCGGCCTCTTTTAAAGCCCCCATGTTAAGGAGCATGACGCCCCGGTATTCCTTTTTAAACCGGTCGGGAAGGTCGTCGACCTTGGGATTAAGTCTAAAATAGCCCCCTATGGCCCCCGGGGCGGCTCCCGTGCGCTCCTCAATCAATGCTTTCATCTCGACTAGGGGAACAAAAGCGGCGGCCTCCTTTTCGTCGAAACCGATGGACGCGGCCAGGTTTCTGTTAGGGTCGGCGTCTATAGCAAAAACTTTTCCGCCCTCTTCCGCCAAAAGGCGGGCCAGGGAACCGGAAAAAGTGGTCTTGCCGACCCCTCCTTTCCCCGCGATAGCCAATTTCATGAGTTTTTATCCCTTCACCAGGTACAAACCAAAAAATAAGGAGAAAACCCCTATTATGCTGATGAATACAAGGACTGGGTTAATATCGGGCCGGTACGCCATGTAAACCAATTCCGCCAACATCATAAGACCGTAAAAGATGATGCCGGCCGAAAGCGAGAGCATTATGAATGCCAGCAGAGCCGACTCATTTCCGGTTCCTATCCAGAAACCGGCCAGCAAGGGCAAACCGGCAATGGCGCCAAGAAAAAGGAAGCGGCCCGTATGAAAGGGTGTTTTAGAAACCGGCGCGGCGATTCCAAGTCCTTCCACGACCTTATGAAGAAAAATAGCCCCTAACTGCGGCCACCCCGATACGATGCTTTTTTGTTCCGAAAGGTGCGCAATGAGCAACCCTTCGCCCAAACCATGTAAACCAATTCCGATGGCAATGGCATAGCTCAGGGAATAAATATTATATGTCGCTCTCTCTCCCTTGGGAGCATAGTCCAAAAGGAAAACCTTTTGCGGAAACTCTCCCGGCATTCTGGCGCCCATCGGACCCTTAAAGGCTTCCTGCTTCAGTCTGTTGTAAAACAACAACGCGGTCGTGCCCACAAAAAATGCCAGGGTAAATGCCGCAAAGCTCACTCCCGGGGGCAGGGTTTTACTTCCCTCAACGATAGCAGAACACGTTGAGGTAAAAAGGAACATCATCATCCCCAGGGCTATATAGAGCAGAAAATTAAGGTTCTTATCGCTGACCCATTTACAGGAGAAGACAAAGGCAATCCCTATATAAATAGGCAGCCACCCCAGGAGTATCACCGACCAGATACCGGACTCCACACCGCCCATGTGTCCGACCAACCAGTGGCTTGAATTGAATAACATTCGTTTCCTAGACGGTCAGACCCAGATTTTTGCGCCGCTCCTTGATAATATCTATCAATTTATAGGCGGCTTTTTCTTCATCGGGTTCTACAATAAAATGTCCACCCGTTATGTTCTTCATGTCCTCGGCGAGCAATTTCACCACCAACGGGCTTCCCATAACAGGTGGAATAACGGAAACGTGAACCGGCAAACCTAT
Source organism: uncultured Nitrospinaceae bacterium (assembly GCA_965372625.1). Classification (GTDB taxonomy): domain Bacteria; phylum Nitrospinota; class Nitrospinia; order Nitrospinales; family Nitrospinaceae; genus SZUA-226. The sequence continues at coordinate 3,250 of CBDVDB010000131.1, read as the reverse complement.
AGCAACGGCTCCGGTTCCTATAACAACCGTTTTCTCCGTTACGACTTCGGCGGCGGAAACCACGATCGGCAGATCCTTAATTTCCACGCCCAGAGTATTGGCCAGGGCGGTACTAAGGCTAACCGCTCTGGAGTTATCGACGCAGGACCCCATATGCCAAATAGGCGGCAACGGCCCTGGCAATCCGGCGGCCTGGCCAAGAGCCAAAAGCACAGCCGCCAACTTTTCTCCCGCATATTTTTCGGTCGCATCGGGTTTCAACATACCGCCGCGTCCGCAAGCCGCCGCGGCGCATCCGCTGCCGATACAAAGAATGTTGTGCTTCAGCATTATGGATGTAATGTCTTTGTAGTTTTGGTCGGAGGTGAGTTTGGGACTGGTACAACCGGCCACCAGGCAAACACCGTAAATGTTGCCGCTGACGATATTATCGATCAGTGGTTTCAGGGGATTCTCGGCATCCAGTTTTGAAAGCACTCCGATGATTGACTCCACGCTGAACCCTGCCATGGCATCCTCAGCCGGGAAAGGCGGCATATGAATTTTTTTCGCTCTTTTAGTGAAATTATCGATGGCTACCTTCAGCGCCTGTTTCGCCCATTCATCCGACTTTTCGACATCGAAGGGGATGTGGTCGGCTCCTGGAACCCTGGCATCCTTCATGGTGGTGATGAGCTTGGTATGGAATTGCTCGATCATCTGGTGGGCACTGGGATAAGAGCACTGAACGTCCATCAGGAAAGCGTCTACCGCCCCGGTGGCTATCAGCAAGTCTTCCTGGAGGTTGGTTCCCGCCAGGGGTATCCGATGCCTCTGCAGAACTTCGGCGCCGGTGCAGCAAACACCGACAAAATTAATCCCCTCAGCCCCGACCATCTTTACCTTATTTTGGATTTCGGGCTCCTGGGATAATTCAACGAGTTTTTCACACAGCATGGGGATATGGCCATGAACGGCAATATTAACTTCCTTTTCTTTCAGGACGTTGAGCCCAATTTTCGTCTCCACGGGCGCGGGCGTACCCAGCAGGACGTCATGCAATTCCGTGGTTATCGCAAGCGCCATCAGGTCCGCAACGCCGAGCTTTAAAGATTGCATGATAAAATAATAGGGATCGGCCATCATGCCTACGACGCATTGATGGTCGGCATCGGCCACATCCTCAAAGCAGGCCTTGGGCATGATGTTCAACTCTTTTAACCGGCTCACGAGATTTGCCGGGAGAAATCCGTTAGCGAAGCGCATTCCATCTTTGACGTGTTCGCCTTCCGGTTTCCCAATAATATCCGTGATAGCGACCAGGGCTACTTCTTCCGCTAAATCCTCTTTGGTTCTGTTTTCTGTTTCTATGCCCAGCTTCGCGGCAATCCCTTTAAGTTTTGCGACGTCCTTTATCTGAAAACTCGCTTGGCCCCGGGCGGTTTTGAGCAGGGTTTCGGCGGTATCTTTGGCGACGGTGGAATGGGCGGCGCAGCCTCTGTTATGGTATTCCAGCCAGTTTCGGGCAACGATCGTATCCGCCGTGGCTCCGCAGGTGCCCTTCGTTTGCGACGGTGCGTTTACACGCAGGGCGAAACTCACGTCTTTGTGCCAGATGCGGCACGGGCCCATCAAACATTGCCGGCAACATATGCCTAAAGAACCAAAATCGCAACGGCCGGCCTTGGGGAAAATTCCCAGAAACTTTTCTTCATACCTTTTTTGTCTGGTAAAAACGGTATCCAGACCCAGCCCCTCCACGAAATCGATCATATACTCCGTGGCCGGGTCGCCGGTCCTTTTCCTGTCTCTTGAATCTTTTTCTGTTTCGAAAAGCTCTTCATTTTGCATTTTTATGTTTTCCAAAACCTGCGAAGCATAATTTACTGTGTCTGCCATTTTAGGCCTCCTCGCTATTTTAAAAGAATGTTCCCATTGAAAATCGGGTATTCAAGAGCTTTCCTCGGAAAAATCGCTATTTTTTATTTGACTTGGCCCCGGCAAATCAATGCCACCTCAAGTAGGACCCACAGTGGGTGAAACAGATTTAAAATCAGAATTTTTTCCAAATGGGATTAACAGAATTCAAGCCATTTACAGGTCAATTTATATTCAACCACCCAATTCGTCTAGCGGAGAATGGATATTTTTTTATAAAGCCTCCGGGGGGCCGGGCTATAGGAAATATTCCTATATAGATGTAAATCTAATGGAAGGGGCGGAAGGGATTGGGAAATGAGGTTCGGCTGGATATTACGGAACTTCCACTTGGAGATCAGGATGAACGTGTTCTTTCAACAGGGTTTCGATAAACTCCAGGGTGCCCTGAATGGAGCCCGGACAGTTCACGCATGCACCCTGGTATCGGATTTGGACCTTATTTCCCTTTATTCCAAGGAGAGTCACATCCCCCCCGTCATCGTTGAGCGGCGGCCGGACGGTATAATCAAAAATGGTGTCGATGATTTCTCTTTTTTCCTGATCAGAAAAATTTAAAAATTCCTCCGGATTGAACTTATTGGGATTCGGGCTGGTGAGGGCGGCCACCAATTTCCTGGGTTTTTCAGGGATTTCATAATAGGTCAAGTGGTCTTCGATGATTTGTTCAATTTTATAGACGATATCAATCCAGGCGATATCCGGGGATTTCGATACGGTAATAAACTTCCTCTTGATAAAGATGCTTTCGATACCTGGAATATTAAACAAGGTTTCGGCAAAGACATCCCCTTTCGCCTTCTCCGGCGAATCAATTGTGATGGTTCCGGCGACGATTTCTTTATTGATAACGAATTGGCTGGCGTGAACGTTGGGGGTGCCTTTGAACCGCACCGATTTATAGCCTTTTTTCTCAACTTCCTGAGAAGCCGATGGCTTTGTTATTTCTCCTGAATTTTCCATGGTCCTATTCCCTTTTGAGTAAAAGAATTTACAAAAAAGGCTGGTTCAGATTTTCTTATTCCACCAGACCGTTTTTAATGGCGTATCGAATTATCTCGGCGTTGGTTTTAAAATTCATTTTTTCAAAAATATGAGTTCTGTAAGAATGAACTGTTTTGGGGCTCAAAGAAAGGTCATCCGCTATTTCAGAAACGGATTTTCCGCAAGCGATTTTGCACATGACTTGAAACTCGCGTTCGGACAATTTTTCGTGCAAGGGCAATTCGGATCCTTTGCCTGTTTGGTGGTTCAATAAAGTTTCTGCAAGTGAGGAGCTTATTATTTTTTCTCCAGCAACTATTTTTCGGATGGAGTTCAGCAAATCTTCAGG
>CBDVDB010000130.1:0-5944 GCA_965372625.1 uncultured Nitrospinaceae bacterium | reverse complement strand
AGCATCCGGCGAAAGCCGTGCAGTAAAACCACGGCGGTAAAAAACAGATTCCTCAGAAAAGAAAACGCAAACGGAACGCTGAGGGGTTTCATAGCCTTCCCGTGGGTCAGGCTCTCCGCCAGTTGGGCGCCGAGGCGTTCCATCCAGCCGATGGTTTGCGGCCATTCGCAAATGGAGTCGAGCCATTGTTCGGGGATGCCTTCCTTGCCGGCACCGGCCCCGACAATACTTCCCAGAATGGCTCCGGTGGTGTCGCTATCGCCGCCGCAACGGATAACAGTCTGCAACGCTACTTTGAAATTTTGTGGATGACTCAACCAGGCGTGCAGAACCACGGGCAGGGTGTGATACATGTAACCGGTGACTCCCTGCTCCAGCCCCAGATTTTCCGCGTAGTGTTCTGTGGTCTCTTGCTTTTGCACGCTGTCGGCAACCGTTTGCATGAGATCGAAAAATTCACTGTCCCCGGCAACCGTTTCCCTTACCAATTGAAAGTAGCTTTGTGGATCGATGATTCCTTGGTTCGCACAGTGGGCGGCCAGCGCGACCGCCAGGGCGCCGTATTCCGCCTTGGGGTCGGTGTGAGTGATGCGTGTGCAGAGGGCAATGAGTTGTTTTAAGGTTTCCGGTTGGCTGCCATAGCATATCCCCAAAACGGCGCTTCGCATGGCGGGACCATTGCCGGCGGAGAACACTCCACTTTTATGAGGAGGCCAGCCCAGCCAGAGTTTGATCACAGCCCGCAGGGTGGCGCGGCCTACTCCCGCGGGTATCCCCAGAAGCCAGAAGCGCAGGCGCCAGGCGATATCTTTTGAAAACGCCTCCGGGGTTCCGTGGGATTTGATTAATGCCTGGGCGACGATGCACTGATGTTGCGTGTCATCAGAAACCATCCCTTTTCCGGGGAGAAAGTGGTACCGGTCCAGATCGGGAAACATTTTGGCCTGACGGGATTTGGAAAGACCTTCCATCGGCAGGCCCAGAGCGTCACCCACGGCGGTGCCCAGCAGGCATCCCACCAGGGCGCGTTGCGGACCGGTGGACTCAGGCATGGCGGGAATCATCTGAGAGCATCAAGGGGCGGCGGTTTTTTGAAAGATGACTTTATTGCGGCCGCTGTTTTTGGCTTCGTAGAGGCACTCATCGGCTTGCTTGATCACATCATCGATCTTCTGTCCTTTTTTGTTGTACACACTCAGGCCGAAGCTGATAGTCAGGGGAATTTTATGATTCTGGTAGGTAAAGGCTTCACTTTCGATTTTACTTCTTAATTTTTCCGCCAGGATCGCCCCGTTTTCAAGATCGGTCTCCGGCAGAAGGATGATGAATTCCTCCCCGCCCCACCGCGAGACAACATCCTGCTTACGCGAATTGTCCTTGAGCATCCGGGCGATGTTGGTCAGAATGCAATCCCCCGCATCGTGGCCGAAGTTGTCGTTGATGTGTTTGAAGTGGTCGATGTCGCCGATGATAATGGTAAAGGGATTCTGACTGCGGTCGAACCGGATTTTTTCGTAGTCCAGCTTTTCCGCCAGGCCCCGGCGGTTCGGCAGATCGGTTAAAGGATCAGTGCGGACGGAAATTTCCAGTTTCTTTTTGAGGTCCAGCAATTCCTGGATCAACTGCTCCTGTTTTTCCTGCGCGGCTTTTCTCTCGCTGATGTTTTCCAGAGTGCCGAAGGTAATTTTTCCGTGGTCGTCGAACAGGAACCGCGAGCGCAGCTGCACCCAGACCGACTTCTTGTCCGGCCGAATGATCCGGCATTCGATGGAAATTTCGCGCTCTTCCCGGGCGGCCAATTCCCAGGTGCGGAAGACCCTCTCTTTGTCTTCGGGATGGATCGGTTGCCACCAGGGGTTCCCCAGCGTTTCCGCCATGGGGCGCCCGGTGATGATCTGCCAGGCCGGGTTGACGTAGGTCATCAGGTCGTTGGGGTCGGCATGAAAAATGCCGATGGGTGAAGACTGGCTGATCTCCCGGAATCTCTTCTCCCGCGCCCGCAGCTGGTTTTCCTGGGTTTTGCGGGTGGTATAGTCGATGGCGAGTCCGTGATACTTCACCACGTTCCCGGCCCGGTCCAGGACGGGGGTTTCATGGATGTCCAGCCAGACATTCTCGCCGGTCTTGCTTTTGATTTCTACACTGTAAGGCTTGATATGTTTGCCGCTGTATTTTGGAAACTCCGACCTCAAAATCATTTCCTTGTTGGTCAGGTGCTCGGTCAGGTATTTCCTCCAGTTCTTTTTAAATTCCGCCGGTTCATAACCCAGGACTTCGGTGATTTTCGGGCTGATGTAGGTCATCGCCCCTTCCGAATCGCGGGCGAAGAAATAAAACTTGAAGACCTTTTCAAAAATATTGAAGAATTGAGAAAAATCTTCAGCCAGGAACTCGGTTTCCTGAATGTCAAAATTAAGTTCTTCCGGATTCATGAGTTCATTGCTGAGGCTGGGTTGTCATGGATGGACATGGGTCCGCCGTTTTGACGTTAAAAAAGAGGATAAATCCTATAATTTTTATGCATCCTGCATTGGTTTATTCTAACCCGCAATATACGGGTTTTCAATCCTTTTGGGGCAGGGGCCGGTCCGGGAAGGGTTGCCCGCAATCGATAAAAACCCTTAAAAGACAAACATTTATACGAGCAGATAGGGGCCGGGAGCCGCATGAAGTTTCGGCCGGGTGGTCCGGGTCAGGCCCGTTTTTGACCGAATCCGGACCTGGGGAGTGGCGGCCCGTATTTTGGTGAGGTTTCCGGTCCGGCGATCCCAACCCCGCCCGGTTGTCCGCCCCAAGGGTTTCCTCCGCCGGGGTCTGGGCGTTCCGCACCCGGCCCGGTTCGATTTTAAGACACCCCTTATTCAGAAAAATTGATCTTTAAAAATGGTCTTGAAACCTGGCGTGTGCTAATCTCTGGAACCTTTTTTGGCCCGGATCGAATTTTTTTTTTGACTTGGTGTGCGTTTTCGCTATTATTCGTCTACATTCCTGAGAAATTATTCCATATTAAGGGACATAACAATGAAAATAGGGATTCCCAAGGAAGTCCATGCCGGCGAAAGACGGGTGGCGACCACCCCGGAAGTGGCGGGTCAGCTGATCAAAAAACTCGGTTTTGAAGTCGCGATTCAATCGGGCGCCGGTGTGGCCGCCAATTTTTCCGATGCCGCCTACACCGAGGCGGGTGTGACGGTGGCGGCGGATGCCAAGACCATTTGGAACGACAGCGATATCATATTAAAGGTGCGCGCGCCGGAATTTAATCCGGATTTAAATACTGAAGAAGTGGATTTACTGCATGAACGGCAGATCCTTATCACGTTTCTCTGGCCGGCGCAGAATCCGGACCTCCTGAAAAAGTTAGCTGAAAAAAAAGTCACCGCCCTGTCGATGGATAGCGTGCCGCGCATTTCCCGTGCGCAAAAGCTGGACGCGCTCAGTTCCATGGCGAATATTGCCGGATACCGCGCCGTGATCGAAGCCGCCCAGCATTTCGGCCGGTTTTTTACCGGCCAGATTACCGCCGCCGGAAAAATTCCCCCCGCCAAGGTGATGGTGATCGGTGCGGGCGTGGCCGGCCTTTCGGCGATCGGCACCGCAATCAGTATGGGAGCCATCGTACGCGCTTTCGACACGCGGCCGGAAGTCAAAGAGCAAGTAGAGAGCATGGATGCGGAATTCCTGGAGCTCGAGTTCGAAGAAGAGGGTTCCGGAACCGGCGGTTACGCCAAGGTCATGAGTAAAGAATTTATCGAAGCGGAAATGGCGCTGTTCGCGGAACAGGCGGCAGAGGTGGACATCATCATTACCACGGCTCTGATTCCCGGCAAGCCGTCCCCGGAATTGATTCTGGAAGATATGGTCAAGTCCATGAAGGACGGCAGCGTGATCGTCGACCTCGCCGCGGAACGGGGCGGCAACTGCAAACTGACCCAGGCGGGCAAAGTGATTAAGGTCCACGGAGTTTCCATTATCGGTTATACCGATCTGCCCAGCCGCTTGCCCACGCAGTCCAGTCAGTTGTATGGCACCAATCTGCGCCATCTGTTAACGGACATGTGTCCGGACAAGGACGGCAAAGTCGTCGTCGATATGGAAGATGAAGTGATTCGCGGCGCCACCGTCGTCAAGGATGGCGAGATCACCTGGCCGCCTCCGGCTCCCAAACTTTCCGCCGCGCCTCCCAAACCTGCTGAAGAGGCCCAAGTGGAACCGCCGAAGGCAGAGGAAAAATCCTCCTGGTTGGGGCCGGTCCTTACGTTTGGTGTGGGGGGTCTGGCTTTGCTGGGGCTGGGGGCCGTCGCGCCCGCGGCTTTCATGGCGCACTTTACGGTGTTCGTGCTGGCCTGCTTTGTGGGATACATGGTGATCTGGAATGTCGCCCCGTCGCTGCATACGCCGCTGATGAGCGTGACCAACGCGATCAGCAGTATCATTGTAATCGGCGCCCTGTTGCAGATCAGCTCGGATGAAAAGTTAATCATGTGGCTGGCCGGAGCGGCGATTCTGATGACTTCAATAAATATTGCAGGCGGATTCGCGGTGACGCGCCGTATGCTTAACATGTTTCGCAAATAGGAGGCGTTGAGATGAATCCTGGTATCGTTACCGCCTCTTATATAGCGGCGACCGTTCTTTTTATCCTGGCTTTAAGGGGCCTGAGCCATCAGGAATCCTCGCGGCGCGGTAATTTTTACGGCATGCTCGGCATGGCCATCGCGCTGGTGGCGACCATCGCGGGCATCACCGGCAATATCGAAATTCTGGTCGGCGGATTGTTGATCGGCGGTACGATCGGTTTGATTCTGGCAAAACGTGTCCAAATGACGCAAATGCCCGAATTGGTCGCTATCCTGCACAGCCTGGTCGGAATGGCCGCGGTCCTTGTTGGATATGCCAACTTCCTGGGCCATGATTCGCAGATTACCGGCGTCGAGTTGACCATTCATGATATAGAAACCTATCTGGGGGTTCTTATCGGCGCGGTCACTTTTTCAGGGTCCGTGATCGCCTTCGGAAAACTCAGCGGCAAGATCGGCGGCAGCCCGTTGCTGATACCCGGCCGGCATTGGCTCAACCTCGGATTATTAATCGCCACCATTTATGTCGGTACGCTGTTCGTCGAGGCATCGGCCGCCGGCCACGGAGAGGCGCTCATTCCTCTCATGATTATGACCGGCATCGCCCTGCTGTATGGGGTTCATATGGTGATGGCGATCGGGGGCGCCGACATGCCGGTGGTGGTCTCCATGCTCAACAGTTATTCCGGTTGGGCCGCCGCCGCCACCGGATTCATGCTCAACAACGATCTGCTCATCGTGACCGGCGCGTTGGTGGGCAGCAGCGGCGCCATCCTGAGTTACATCATGTGCCGCGCCATGAACCGCAAGTTTCTGGCGGTCATCGCCGGTGGCTTCGGTACCACCAAGAAGGGCGCCGCCGCCGCGGCCGAAGGCGAGCAGGGTGAAGTGGTGAGGCTGGAAGCCCATGAGGCGGCACAAATGCTGTTGGATGCCAGGGAAATCATGATTATCCCGGGTTACGGTATGGCGGTTGCGCAGGCCCAGCACATCGTTTACGAAATCACCAAGGCGCTCCGAGCCAAAAAAGTGAATGTGCGTTTTGGCATCCATCCCGTCGCCGGACGCATGCCGGGACATATGAACGTCCTCCTGGCGGAAGCCCGGGTGCCCTATGACATCGTTTACGAAATGGATGAGATCAACGGCGACTTTCCCAATGTCGATGTGTCCATCGTGATCGGCGCCAATGACATCGTTAATCCTTCCGCGCAGACGGATCCGGACAGCCCGATTGCCGGCATGCCGGTCCTCGAGTGCTGGAAAAGCAAAACCACCATCGTGCTGAAGCGCAGTATGGCGACCGGTTACGCCGGCGTGCAGAATCCGCTGTTCTTCAAGGAGAACACCCGTATGCTGTTCGG
>CBDVDB010000129.1:0-5962 GCA_965372625.1 uncultured Nitrospinaceae bacterium | reverse complement strand
GCCAACTCACCGCCCTCTCCCCATAGCTTACCGCCGTTGGCCGCGCAAAAGAAACATTAAATTTCCGGCGAAGCAGATTTAAATAAATTGATGAAGAATCACCCTAACTCACTACCAAAAGGAGGTTTAAAACCTTCCCATGCCGAGTCCATATGAGTCTGTTTTCGTCATTCAATCTAAAATGGCAGGTCTTGCGAGGCCAGCGGGTCCAATCGATGCATTCCAACTTAATGGTTTTGTAATTTTAATATCTTGGACCTTGAGACGGCAACGCAAGAGGACTAATTAAAACTCCAAAGTTTAAAGAATTGATTCTCAGTGGAGCGTTGGGGCCTGAAGGTTAAGCTCACTTGCCAGTAATTAAAAACAATTTCCTTCATGTTCGCATTGTCATAGACCCTAAGATTCCAATCACCCCGGATAGAGGTTCCTATCAGTTTCCTTAATGAATCAAGTGCTTCTGGATCAAAATTAACAACCATATGCTTTTTGTTAATGGCTTGCCGATCATGCAACATGATTATTTGTCCTGATGGAGTGGTAAGCTCCACCTGAAGTTGAGTGTAATGAGGGTGAATTAAATCCACTGAAATCCGGATATCATCTAGAGTGCCTCGACGTTTTATAGTCATAAAGCTGCTCAAAAACTTTCGACCCTCTTCTTCAACAAGCAAAGGTCCTCTAGCTTTTTTCCGCAAGACTTTAAGCTCTTCCGTAGAGATAGTAGGTCCTTTTTCTTGAGCATAGGCCGCTGTTGGCTCAAATAAAAATGAGAAACGATTGTCATCCGGGTTCTCAAAAGTAACTCCATGGCCGCGCATTGAGACAGGTTCGCTTTCTGGGCTGTTGTAGGCAACTCTACTGCCGGCAACGGTAAATCCAAATGCCGTTGCAAAAATAATTAAAGAGTTAAATACGTAATAAATAGATTTCTCTAAAAACTTCATTTCTTTCGCGGCAAAGACAATTAAACCAAGCAGAAAACTAAACGTCAAGCCGGTCCAGGCGGTAGGAAGGTCAAACGCCATTCCAAGGGCATTGGTTACAAACATTACAAGCCCCCCGCACGCCCCGGGAGTCATCATCGATTTAGGATTCAAGAAATCATTCATCGCCTTTCTCCATCCAAAGGTTTTTTTACAAGCGAGGTTAATTGGGTTATTAAGCGCTTGGTTACACCCACCCGTCCTCCCAAACTTCGTTTGATTTACAAGCGGGTTTTCGACGAGGTTTCACTTAAAATCATATTCTGGCACCTTAAGGTCCCTTTATATCTTTTCTCATTTCGTTAGCATTACCTCCCCTGTATGAGTGAAGCAGAATCTTTCGATTCATTTCAAATCCGCGATATATGTTTCCCAAAGGTTGCCAAAAAAGAATATCCCAAATTTCGTTTGGGCTTGTAATTTTTGAGCAAGGGAACCTGCACGAGTCGGGGACATGCTATTGGTTTGTTTCAGGAGATCCTTGATGAATATCCTCTGAATCCCTTTAAAAGCAACCGGGCCGTTTTTGTCTTTGCCCTTCCGGATTTCCACTTGCAGGGTTGTGGTGTCTTTCCAGACATCAAACCCCACATCATCACGAACGTCTTTCTTGCCGGAAAAATAAAAGTCGGCCCCTTCGGCAGAACTCAATACCATGTTGTAATGCATTTGCCGTGCTTTAGGATCCCCGGAATCCGCGGTGAATAAATTAAAGCGGCCCTTGGAAACCGACAACGCCTCGGCGCTGAGCGCGGGACAGGTCACCGTCCCGGTCAGGGAGCCGAGGTGATCCCGTTCTTCAATAAATTGCTTGAGGTTATCAATGGTCACGGTCAGCTTGAAATCCAGGCGGGCATGGGGTCCCAGGGCCTTTCCGGAGTCATAAGCCTGTTGCGAACCAAGGTTGGAGTCCGTAGTGCCGTATCCTCGCATAATCTCTGTAAAGGAATATCCAATGGGCGTCTCATCGGATACTTGAAAACTTGGGGCGGGGGTGTTTGGGGCGACCGGAAATGCGTAATTAATTTCCCAATTTTGTTCACGGGCGATCAGGGCGCAAGCCCGTTCGACCACAGCACAGATGGTATAAAGTGGATTGACCCCCAGGGCGACAGGGATAACCGCCCCGTCCATCACAAACAAACCGTCGTGGGTCACCGACGGGGAAGAGGCGGAAGCGTCGAACACCTCACACCGGTGATCAACTACCCCCTGATGCCTGTCGTCCCCCATAATGCAACCGCCCAGGGGATGAACGGTGACTCCATTCTTCCCCAACAGTTTTTCCGTCAACAGATTAGGGAGAAATGTTCCCCCAAGGCCTTTGACGGTCTCATAAAGTTTTTTTTCGGCCTTTTTAAAAACCGGCAAATCGGCATAACCCGGCCAATCGACTTCAATCCGGTCGCCTTTTAACCTGAGTTTACCTTTGGCCCCGTCGTGCGACATGACCAAATAGGTTTGTGTATTGAGAACGGCTCCATATTTAAAACCTCGCAAAAGGCTTTCCGCGCTTCTCAGCATTTCCTTAGCTCCATCCACCAAACCCGTATCCGTATCTTCTCCGAAGGCGACGGAGCCCGCAGAAAGCAAATGCGGTAACAAGGGCCCCAACAAACCCGGGATCACTCCCTCTTCAATAATCATTCCATCGGTCACTTCTTTTTGGGGACCATGCATATCGTTTACAGAGGTAATACAAGGGCCCACGGGGTCTCTTTTGCTCTGGTGATCAGAACCGAATCCGACTGCTCCCACTTCCTGGTCGTTATTGTAGCCAAATGCAAGAACGTCTCCATTTCCGGAAAACCGTTCACCCAACCGCTCGGATATTTTCAGGCCTTTATTTTTGGATTGTAGAAGGATTTCGGTGGACCCCAAGCTCCCCGCGGCCACAACTACCTGGTCCGCCCTGATAAAGGAAACCGCGGGTTGATCATCGAATTCCTTTTCAGGTTGTTGGCAATAATAGACCCGGTAAGCCTCATCCGCGGCTTTGTCAATATAATGTACTTTGATCTGGGTAAAAATATGAGCGCCGTGGTTTCGCGCGTCCGGCAGATAGTTGACCGCCAGGGTGTTTTTGGCCCGGTGCCGGCAACCTGAAACACAGTCTCCGCAATTCTGGCAAGGCTCTTGATGCGTTCCCACGTGGTTGGGGCCTGCCGGTTCAAAATTGACGTTGATGTCCAGCAAACTGAATTTGCCTCCCGCGTTTTGACTTCCCTTTTTAAGCGCGGCGGTTTTTCGTAATTTCGGAAAACCTTCAGTACCTTCCGGATAAGGGACGGGTTTGAGCATGTCCTTGGCCCGGTTAAAAAAAGCATCCAAACCCTGCGGGTTATTCCGAATGCTCCCGGGCCAACCGGGCATTTTAAAAACCCTGGGGTCCGGTTTGATGGAGACATTGGCGTTGATCAATGAAGTTCCCCCCAATCCGCAACCGATCAGGACATCCAAATCCTCGTAAGCTCTGAAATCCATCATAGCCAGGGGCTTGTTTCGGGTAAGCGGAGAATTTTTACCGGCGTCTACCTGAACTTCGGGAACCATGTCGGGGAGGGTATCCGGGAAATCATGAGGGAGATATTCTTTCCCCCGCTCCAGAATGCAGACCCGACGTCCGGCACGGGCCAATCGGCTGGCGGCGATGGCACCCCCATACCCCGAACCGATCACCACCACATCGTAATGGTTTTCCAGTTGATGATAAGAATGAGCTAATCCGGCAGTCATAGTTTCTCCTTTCAACAGGTCACCATTTAGCGAGTCTGAAAGTGGTAATAAGCTTTTTTTTGTTTTTTTTCTGAACAATGTTGCCATCCGAGCCGTAGCAGTACACCTTGAGTTCATGTTTTTTCCGGTCAACATCGATCCGGCAGTAATTATCCTGCTGAGTAAAATTCCAGGCTTTGTAATCCATTACCAAACCCTTTTCGATGTCAAAGGTATCCCCTTGCCCCTTTAACTTGGAGTCGTGAACATAGTCGGAGGGATCGCCGTCCGCAAACCAAAAGGGCCAGTAAAATGCGGAGGAAGTAATCGAAAAGGCTTTTAATTCGCCCACGCCCTTAATCCCGGAAAAAAACATCTGCGCTACATTTGAGCAGTGAATATCCCCCGAAACAAAAATCACATTCTGAATTTTGTTTTCGGTGATGCACTTTAGCAGGGCTCTTCGGGTATTGGGAAAAGCGGGCCATGAATCGGTATTTTGTCTCAATTCGGCTTTTCTTTTTGCCGTAGACATTTTTTCCACCCTCTCTTCGCGGGCCGACATGGGATTGGGCACAAACACACTGGAAGAAATGATGAACTTGGGGATGTTCTTCGGTTGGCCTTTCAACCAGTTCAATAATATTTCCAGCTGACTGGGTTCGGAAGGATCCAGTGAAGGCCGGCCCAGAAGATGGTTGTCTGACAGATCCTCCTCAATGTTGTCCATATACCTTTGGGTGCGCGTATCCAAAACAAAGAAGGGGAACCCGCTACAATCAAAATTATAAAAGAGCCGGTTGTCTTGATTCCGTGGGGAATGGCTCCACTGGTAACTCATATAAGACCCAATGGCGAGATTGAATACCTTGCGGGCCTCGGCGCTTTTGCGCAAACGATCCTGTGACCAGTTATCTTCAATTTCGTGGTCGTCCAGAATCATATAATGAGGAACGGTTCGCAGAAGTTTCCTCATATTTCGAGACCCAAAAGCCTTCAGATAACGGTCCTGGAATTCTTCGAAAGTATCAGCCAGGGATATGGGTATGATACGGTTAAATTTGTCGGCATATATCTGATCGCCCACCATGAGGACAAAGCTGGGTTGAACGCCATTGATTTTATTTCTAGTTTCTTGAAGGAGGGGACCAAAAATCTTGTCGGCGCTTTTGGTTTTCCAGAACAACCCGGGATAGCGGCAGGAACCCACAATAAAACTCAGCTTGTCACCCGGTCCGAATGTGCGGAACGTTGCGAGGGAAGTTTTATCGGGAAGCTCGGAAAGACCTTTTTCCCAGACATTGGGTGGGGGCAGGATGTCTCCAATATTATCGTCTTCAATATTGTGGTCGTCGTCGAAGGGATCATCCAGCGTCAGCGTCCCCAACTTCACTTGATATTCCGTTCCTGGCTTTAATTTTGGGGAAGGGTTTTTGTCTTTGATCCCAACTTCCTCTCCCAGGTTAAATGTTCCTGTCCGATCATATTTACGGTGCATTCGAAAATAATACAATTTTGGATTGGGCACCTTCTTCCCGTCTATTTGCCAAATACCCAACACCCCGAGGGTTCTGCGGTCCGACGCCAGACGGGAACCCTCGTCCCCCGGATCACCGGCACGGATCCATAAGCGACATGAGGTTTCAGTGGTATGCCCAACGATCGGTCCCAATCCAGGCTCTCGTAATTGGCTCATGATTCACCCCTCCTTTAGAGTTTTGGAAACCTGTAATCATCCGTTACCGTTCAAAACCAAATTCTGTTCCCGCCCCCGGGCACCCACTCCCGACCGTCCTAGCCTTAAATCCTTCCCAGAGGGAGTGTGCCCTATGGTTATCCTCTATTCGGAAATCCAAAATCCCTGCCGGCTTGCAAGGCAGGCGGCTCCCTTCCATATGGAAAGACCGCTATCGCGTAACTGAGGAACAAAAAATAGGGGGATTAAGGGGGACTCTATATCGTAAGACGGAATTTGTCAATGCGGAAAACCGGCAACCCTGAGGCCTGCGGGAAGGCTCAGGACCTGCGTGGTCGAAGAAGAGACAGAAAAAACCGGGAAAGAGCGGTTTACTCCGGTTCGGAGTAGAGGGCGACGAGGCGTTTGTCGATGAAGTCGAAGCGTTCGGTGCGCACCCATTTCTGTTCCTTGTCGGGACTGCCCGTCACCTCGGAGAAGTCGAGGTTCTTCGGGTTGCGCTTGATCATGCAGGCGTAGGTGATGGACTCCGGTTTCTCCTCGATTTCCAGATTGTCCACCGCTT
>CBDVDB010000128.1:0-6000 GCA_965372625.1 uncultured Nitrospinaceae bacterium | reverse complement strand
AGGAAGTCAGCCGTAGGCTGATCCAGAAAAGTTCGTATTTCGAGGCCCAAAGTCCATTGCTCACCGAGGCGGCGGCTGGCTTCGAGAAACAGGAAACGCGCGTCGGTGTCGATATCCTGCACCCACCCGAACAGGACTTCCGTACTGGCGGCATCGTTCACCGCCAACCGCAACGCCCCCGCCACATCGTTTTCGAATGGCGTCAATGCAAAATCCTTGCGCTCGTCGAACAAATATTCCACGACAATTCCCAGGTCCATTTGCGAATCGAAAATGCCGGTAAAGGAGTATTCAAAACCGCCGGTGGCGGCGACATAATCGTTGCGCGTCAGCCCCTGCCGGTCGCCCTGACCTTTGCGGTATAACGCTTCCAGTTTCCACAACCAACTGCCCACGACATACGACACGTCCAGTCCGGTCTGTTGAATCTGCTGGTACACGGGCAGGATAACGGGATTGCCCGCGCCGTCGGCTCCGAGGGTGAAAGAAGGATCGCGGCTGGTGCCGATGAAATAATGGACCCCCACATCCCAATCGCCGAAGCTGTTATTATAACGGGCGGCCCAATCGGTGTGCCATTCCTCGGCGGCGCTTTCGTATTGGGCCTGGTCGGTATCCACCACCAGGCCGAAACGCAATCGGCCTTTTTGACCGGGGAACGTGCGCTCCCGGAAATAAGGCAGGATAAACAAATCGAGTGTTCCCCAATCGCGGGCGATGGAAACATTGACCATCGGCTGACCCAGCTTTTCCTCGCCATCGGTATTTTCCACCAAGTCGGTCTGGTTGATGATGTCGACCAGATGCAGAACCTCGGTCACTCCCCAGAACACCTTGCGTACGCCAAGGCGCAACTCAAAATCGTCGTGCAGCCCTAAGTAGGTCAGCTCGCGGACATCGAAGTGAGTGCGCTCGGCATCGGCGCTGTCCAGACGGAAAAACGGAACGAGGGTGAAACTGCTGCCGCTTTCGAATTCGTGATAATACTCCGGTTGAAATGCCAGAGACGCCGATTGATCGCGTTGACCGGAATGGTTGGGGTTCTCCGGATACAGACGAATTTCTCCTTCAACGTATCCGGACAATTCATGCGGCCGGGCTGATGCTGAAAAGGATAATGTGCCTATCATCAGGAGAGCAAACAGAATTAAACATTTTTTATGCATAGATGATTTTATAAGCACCCGCGGCGTAGCCATAAAGTTTCAAGAACTCGCAACCGGAAGGAATGTCGATAATTGCGCTTCCAAAGCCTTTGAATCGGCGAAGTAGTCCTTTCGAAACTGAACAGCCATGGGATCGGTAAAGATATCCTCTTCACCTTGTTCCACCGCGTTTAAAGTTCCCTCCGCGATTACAGCGGGCGGGCTTTTTTCCATATCGAAGTCTTTGGCCATTTCGGTATCAATGGGTCCGGGGAACACGCCAAACACCCGGGTGTCCTGCGCGGACAATTCCGCCCGTATGCCTTGAGTCAGTGAGTGCAGGGCCGCCTTCGAAGCCGAGTAGGAGCCCAGCACGGGAAAATTCCCCAGGCTGGCGACGGAAAGAATATTCACCAGGGCTCCTCCGCCATTGTTTTTCAAAACGGGAGCAAAGGCCCGAACGACTCTCAACGTTCCAAAATAATTAACCTCCATTTCCTGTCTCGCGGAATCCAAATTGTCCGCCGCGATCAATCCGGTGAAATTGGCGATGCCGGCATTATTGATCAGCAAAGTGACGTCTCCCGCCTTCGTCGCCGCGGAACGAATATGTCCTTCATTCGTGATATCAATACCCACCGGCACTACTTTCGCCCGATGCTCTTCCGGCCAGTCGGAAGCGATTTTGTTAAACGCCCCGACATCGCGCATTCCGGCATAAACTTTTTTCGCCCCACGGTTAAGCAAGGCGGTGACATATGCTTTTCCAATTCCCCTGTTGGCGCCGGTGACGAATGCTATTGAATTTTTGATTTTCATGATTTTTTTCCTTTACATTTAATACCCAGATGAACTGCTGGATATAAATTAAGATTTTATTAGTTTATCGAGCTCTCTTTAAACTGTTTTTGTTGAAGTCTTTATCCTTGAAACCGTTTTTAAATTTGTAATCGGACCATTTCAACAACGTCGTTTTTCCAGTCTGGTGATTTTCCATGAACATCTGATCCGGATACCAGTACTGGCCTAAATATTTCTGGTACCCCTTATAGACCAGGGTTTTGAGCAGGGTGTTTTTGCGGTCGTAAAAATCGATCTTCAACATCTGGTATTCTTTTTGATCGATCCACACCACCTGCCGGGAGTAACCCGAATTCTCGTACGTGGGATACCGCTCGACCACAAAGCTCTGCTGTCCCTGATAGTCTTCGTCGCGCAGCCATTTATAGGTGTATTTTTCCACTTCCTGACTGGTGATGTCTTCATACGCGAACTCACTGCCGACAAACGGTCCGGATTTGTTCGACGAACTGATGCGCTTGACCCGTTTCAATGCCGGCAGGTACAACCACTGATCGTCGAGGCCCGTCTTATGGCTGAAATTGAGCAGAGCTGTGCCTTTGATATCCCGCGGCTTTTTGAATATCACCAGCGACTTGTCGCCGTCCCCTTTCACTTCCAGGTTTTTGGAACGCATGTAGCGGACGCTTTCCTCGCCGTGCCGGTTTTTAAGGATCATCTCCAGGTCCGCCTTATAATCGCCGAATCCATTATCGCGCTTGTCATCCTCGACGGCGATCGCCAACCCCTTTTCCTCGGAGGTTACCGCGGCGGCCGCCGCCGAAAGCGGGAGGCCCGCGCCAGTCAAAATCAAGCTTAAAATAAAAGCGGTTGTGCGTTTCATAACGGCTCTCCTTATATTTATCATGGTTATGATTATGATTTGTAATTTTTCATCCCTACTCCTGCCCGGAGGGGGAATTTGCTAACCGTTAACCGCAACAAAATATCACTGAGCGCAAATTGAAGCAGGTTGAATTAGTTCCGGTCCTTGCCTGGTTCCTGTCCTCAAGGGGACACCCGGACGGATTGCATTTCCGCGGGCTCCTCCCTCGCCTTCCCTTCATTTCCTTCAATTCTCATCAACAGCGGAGCCAGGAACAAAAAGTCCGCCAGCAGGGCAAACCCGATGGTGAAAGCGGTCAGGTATCCCATGTGAGAATTGATGGTGAAGCCGGATGAAGCGAGCACCAGGAAGCCAGCGACCAGGACGATGGACGTCACCCAAAGCGCCTTGCCGACGGTGTGAAACGAATAGCGCACCGCCTCGGCCGGAGTTTTGCCCTGCTCACGCCGGGCCAGCAGGTATTTGCTCAGAAAATGAACGGTATCATCGACGATGACCCCCAGTGACAGGGCGATCACCACGGACACGGCCATCCCGATTTCCTTGAACACCAGCGCCCATAATCCAAACGCCATGAACGCCGGTACCAGGTTCGGAATCAGACTGAGGAGCCCGAACTTGAAACTGCGCAGGGCCACCATCAGAATGCCGGAGATCAATATCAGAGCCAAAGCGGTTCCAAAGAGCATGCTTTTGACATTTCTGAGAGCGATGTTGGAAAACATGATCAGCGGGCTGGCGCCATGGGTCTGCATTCCGGGCAGGCCGTTTTCCTCGAACCAGACCTGTGCCTTTTCCTCCAGCGCCAATACGGTTTTGGTATTGATCTCCCTGAACACCACGGTAAAGCGGACCGACGATTTGCGCACGTTGATCTGATTGTTCAAATCCAGACCGTACGGCAGGCTCATTTCAAACAGCAGGAGGTATTGCGCGGCCAGCTCCCGATTTTTGGGAAGCGTGTAAAAGGATTCGTCGTCATCGTGCATGTTTTTATTCAGGCGTTTCATGATATCCGTCAACGTACCCACATACAGGACGTTGGGCTGTTGGCGGTACCATTCCTTGAACTCCTCCAGCTTGGCCAGGTACTCCGGCTTGCTGATGCCTTCGGCCTCTCCCGCACTTAGGGAGTATTCAATGGATTCAAATCCGGTGAGGTTTTCGGTCACGAAATCGGTGTCGGTGCGAAACGTGTAGCGATGATCGAAATACTCCTCGAAGGTATCGTTGATCTCGATGCGCGGTATCTGTACCGCCAGGGCAATAATGACTGCCAGCATTCCCCAATTAAGCGCTTTGCGGTGGTTAATCACGAAGTCGGCCAACCGGTCCATGGCGCCGTTCTTTCCGGTTTCGCCGACTTTGACTCGCAACGGTAATACCGACATGAGCGCCGGTAAAAACAGGACCGAATAAAAGAAAGCCGCCAGCACGCCGATGGCAACCATGTTTCCCAGATCCCAGTAAGGCGGAGAGTCGCTGAAATTCAAACTCAAAAACCCGATGGCGGTGGTCAGGCTGGTGATGAACACCGGCTTCAGGTTGACGCGCAGGGATTCCACGATCGCTTCGTCGCGGGTCTTGCCGTGCCTCATCTCATGAAACAGCGTGATCAGGATATGGATGCTGTCGGCTACCGCCATGGTGAGAATATAAACCGGAGCGTTGGCGGATACCGGGGTGAGCAATACTCCCCACCAGCCGCCGATGCCCAGAGCGGTGGCGGTGGCCATGCCGATCAATAACAGCGTGGACAAGGTGCCGGCGAGGGACCGGAGCGCGACCCACATCAGAACGGCGATGATCAAAAACATCACCGGCACCAGGGTTTGCATATCCTGCTGGCCGGCTTCAAAAAACTGGTTATTGATCATGGCGATGCCGGTCAGGTAAACCTGCATATCCGGATGGGTGACGCGAAACTCCTTCGCCATGTTGCGGACATAGGCCGCCACTTCCGGAACTTCCGTGATGGATTTTCCGGGTAAATTGATGGTGACGTTGATCCCGGTGACATGTGCTGAAGGGGAAATCAGGCGATTCAATAACAAGGGCTCGGCAACGGCAATATTTTTGGTCTTTTGCAACCGCAAATCCGACAGGTCCATGGCATTCTTCACCAAATCTTCCACCACCAGACCTTCACCATCCGCCCAGGAATGCTGAAAGTTGGTCACCGATTCCACGCGAATGGAATAGGGAACCTGCCAGGATAGTTTGGTCAGCTCCTCTACCGCGGCCAGATTTTCCCGCGTGAACACCTGTCCGTTTGCGGGCGCCAGGGTGATCAGAACGTTGTCGTTTTTGGTGTAGGTGTTTTGGAGAGCGTCGAACGCCTGCAATTGCGGGTTTTCATCGCTGAAAAACACCCGGTAATCGGAGGAGAAAGCCAGAAACCGCGCGCCGCTGGCGGCGGCGGCCACAATTAAAAAGGTTCCCAGGATAATCCACCAGCGGAACCGTACAACCCATTCGCCAAACCTCGTGTCGCTTTTCATGCTCCCTCCTTTTAAAAATCGGATAATCGTTTATTATGTTAGTTAAATAACTAAAATATAGGCCAAAAAAATTTACATTTCTTTAATCCACGCTTTCAACCGCGCTATTTCCAATTCAATAACTTTGGGGTCTTTCAAGGCATTGGCGACCACGGCACATCCCTGAAGGGCCGACATCATTTGTAATCCAAACTGATCCGCCGGTTTCTGCCCCATCTCCTTAAACTGACGGGTAATCCATTTTAAAACCCAGTTCATCAGTCCGTCGGCCCCTTTGGCAACCGGGGGCCTTTCTTTATCCAACTCCTGGCACATACTTCCGATGGCACACCCGTATTTGGCGGTTTTTTCTTTCATGCTTTCCTGCATATCGAGGAGTTGTAACAAGCGCTCCCTGGGATCCGGGTTTTCTTCCCATTTCCTGGCCTCGGCTTTAATGGTTTCCGTTCGCTGTTCAATGACGGCGGCGGCCAGATCATCCTTGGTTTTAAAATAATAATAAACGTTCCCCAGAGGAACGCCGGAATCCTCGGCGATATCCGCAATGGCCGTCTGTCTGAATCCCACCTGATGAAACAACTTCGCGGCGGATTCAATCAATTGCTCTTTTTTATTACCGACACGTCCCATTTGAAATTCCAAAATTAAGTTAACTGACTAACTTAAA
>CBDVDB010000127.1:0-6026 GCA_965372625.1 uncultured Nitrospinaceae bacterium | reverse complement strand
AAACCGAGAAAATTGTTGCGCCGGTCCGGCAGGCTTTTGCCGCGCACGGTGATGCGGGCGAGGTCCATGTTGGAAAACCACGAACCGCCTTTGATGACCTTGAACTGCTCGCCGTAAAAATCGTTGGGGTGGGTATTGCCCGGATGCGGTTGATACCAGTCCGCCGTCCATTCCCAGACATTTCCCGCCATATCGTGAATGCCATAAGGGCTGGCGCCGAAGGTTTTCACACCGACCGGAGCGGAATACCGGAAGCCGTCCTTTTTACCCCGGACGTTGGCCTGGGTTTCGTCCGGTTCGTTGCCCCAGGGGTAAAAGCGTCCATCGGTCCCGCGCGCGGCCTTTTCCCATTCCGCCTCGGTGGGGAGCCGTTTGCCGAGGGCCGCGCAATAGTCCGCCGCCTCCTGCCAGGTGACGCCCACCACCGGCTGGTTATCCTGATTGAACCGCTCGTTATCCATGAACTTCGGGGCCCGGACGCCGGTTTGTTCCCTATACAACCGGTATTGCTGCATGGTGACTTCGGTGACGTCGATTTTGTAAGCGTGCAGGGTCACCGAATGCGCCGGGGTTTCGTCGCGGTAATAGTCGAGGGATTCGGAGAAAAAAGTCTGCGCCGCCCACACGATATCCTTGTCGGTGCTTCCCATGGTAAATTCGCCGGGGGCGACGGTGATCATTTCCGTGGGTTGGACGGATGCGGCGGCCGCCTGCGGTAGGGGCGCGATGAAAAAAAGAATCAGCCACACGGCACCTTTCATAGTTTTCACCTTAGCTTGGAATCAGCCCCGCTTTTTTGGCGTATTCGAAAATGTTCCCCGCTTCGATGATGTCGATCACATCTCCCAGGGAATTAAGCGCATAGGTTTTGTTCTGCGTTTCGTTGGTCAGGGTATAGGATTCCAGATCGAGGGTGAGAGAGTCTCCCGTCCGGATTTCTTCCGACAACTTTTCCCGGGCTTCGAGGGGGATGAAGAATCCGCCGTCGATGGAGTTGCGGTAAAAGATGCGGGCATAACTCTGTGCCACCACCGCCTCGACCCCGGCGATTTCCATGCAGGCGGGCGCATGTTCGCGCGAAGAGCCGCACCCGAAATTGGACCCGCCGATGATGATATTATACTGGGACCGGTATTGCCCGTCCTCCACAAACGGGATTTTCCCCTGGGGCAGTCCGGAACCCTCTTCCGGAACGCCGGACAGCGCGAATTTGCCGTAGTTTTTGCTTTCTTCCGGATCGCTTAAGCTGTACACCAAGTGCTCGGCGGGGATGATCTGGTCGGTATCGATGTTGTTGCCCAGCACAAACGCGCGGCCTTGAATCTTCTTTTTCATCAATCAACGTTTCCTTGAAAATATTTATTAAACCCGGGCGGGAATGAATTCCCGCGGGTCGGTCACGTACCCGGTCAATGCCGATGCGGCGGCGGTATAGGGCGATGCGAGGTAAACGGACGACTGCTTCGACCCCATGCGTCCCGGGAAATTCCGGTTGGTGGTGGAGATCACCACTTCCGACCCCTGGGTGCGCCCGAAGGTGTCCTTGGGTCCGCCGAGGCAGGCCGCACAGGAGGCTTCGCCGATCTGCGCGCCGGCTTCCTCAAAAATCCGCATCAACGTTTTGCCGTCGAGGGTTTGTGACCGCATATCCTGCTCGACATCTTTGGTGGCGGGTACGATGAACGTGTCGATCTTCACCTTCTCGCCGTTCAGGATTTCCGCGGCGGCGATGAAGTCGGTGATCTTGCCGCCGGTGCAGGAGCCGATATACGCCCGGTCCAGCTTGACGCTCTTGCACTCGCGGGCCAGCGCCCGGTTGTCCGGCGAATGCGGTCGGGCCACCACCGGTTCCAACTCGTCGGCCTTGTAGGTTTTGTTGAAACAGTATTTCGCGTCCGGGTCGGAATGTTCGACGGTGTAACTTTTATCGGTGCGGCCTTTCAGGTAGTCGAAGGTTGTGTCGTCCGCTTCGATCACGGCGTTTTTGCCGCCGGCTTCGATGGCCATGTTGCACAGCGTCATGCGCTCTTCCATGGAGAATTTATAAACCGCGTCGCCCGCCCACTCCAGGGTGCGGTAGGTGGCGCCGTCGCATCCGATATCGCCGATCACCTGCAGCAGGATATCCTTCGCCATGACGTAGGGCGGAAACGTGCCGGTGAATTCGAAACGCATGGTTTCGGGCACCTTGACCCACAGTTTGCCGGTGCCGAGGATGAACGCGGCGTCGGTGTTGCCGATGCCGGTGGAGAACATGCCGAACGCGCCGGAGGTGCAGGTATGCGAATCAGTGCCGAACAGCACTTCGCCCGGCCGGTTGTGCCCTTCCTGAGCCAGGGCGACATGACAAACGCCCTTGTAATTCTCCGTTCCGACATCATAATAATAAGGAAGCTTTTGCTCCCTGGCGAATTCACGGATGATATCGATGTTGCGGTTGGCGTGGGGATCGGCGGTAAAAACATAATGATCGGGAATGATCACCACTTTTTCCCGGTCCCAGACCTTCGCGTTCTGGCCGAATTGTTTTTTGAAGATGCCGATGGTGCCCGGCCCGCAGACGTCATGGGTCATCAGCACGTCGACATCGACCCAGACGGTGTCGCCGGGGGCGACGGATGTTTTACCGGCGTGTTTCGCCAGGATTTTTTCGGTAATGGTCATTCCCATATAAAATCTCCGTAGAGGAGGAGGTTGCCGTTCAGTTTTTGGGGCGGTCGGACGAAAAGCCCATAAGTGTATTACTAAATTAACATTTTAAGGTTTGCCTGCGAACAAAAAATTAAAAAAAGCTGAATTTTGTCGCCCCACCGGCGGGAATCCCCCTGCTCGGCGCAGGGCCAATGGGCTGGGGCGTGATTGCGATTTCCATAGGCCACTTTCGCCACCCAAGGTTTACGTTACCTGCGGAGGTTCGTCGCTGCTCGGCGCAGGGCCAACCGGGCAAGGCCCGGAGCTAACTTTCTCCCCCTTCTTGAAGGGGGCTGGGGGGATTTAGCGCCACCCAAGGTTTACGTTACCTGCGGCGGTTTGCCGCTACAATGGCCTCTGCCCGCCGTTTGCGGCGAAAAGTGAGGTTTTTATAATATTGAAACGAACCCGCGATTAAGGTAGGTTGAAACCCTTTAAACTCATGATATTAAACCCATGACTGCCAGCAACGAACCCGAAAACAAAGACCTCCAAAAAGACGATTCCAATAAAATAGTCTTTGACCGCCGGCCCTTATGGATCGTGATCCTGGACCGCATGCGGCGGGGCATCGTGATGGCGGTGCTGTTGATCCTCTTTTTCGTCCTGCTGGGTCAGGACGCGCCGGAGGGTCTCTCTGCCGAGGGCTACAAGGTGTTGTGCCTGTTCCTGCTGTGCGTCTGTCTGTGGTCGAGTAACGTGATTCCCCTGTCGGCCACCAGCCTGTTGGTGATCGCCGCGGTACCGCTGATGGGTATCATGGACGCCTCCCAGGTGTATTCCTTCTTCGGCAACAAGGCCGTGTTTTTCATACTGGGAGCGTTTGTGCTTTCCGGGGCGATGATCGCCTGCGGGTTGAGCGGGCGCATGTCCCTGTGGGTGATTGAACGATGGGGGCATCGGCCCCGGACCCTGATGACGTCCATCTATCTGTTCGGCGCGGTCAGCTCCTGTTTCATGTCGGAGCACGCTGTGGCGGCCATGCTGTTTCCCATCGTCACGGAAATCGTGAGCGCCCTGAAACTGCCGCAGGGCAAGTCCGCCTTTGCCAAGTCGCTGTACTTCGCGCTGGCCTGGGGCTGTATCATCGGCGGCGCTGCCACGGTGCTGGGCGGGGGACGGGTGCCGCTGGCGGTCGAGATGCTCGAAAAGGGCACCGGCTATGAAAGTACACTCGGGATTCTGCAATACAGCCAGTTGACGTTGCCGATGATCGTGCTGTTGCTGGGATGCGGCTGGGTCTTGCTCACGGTTTTGTTCAAGCCGGAAATCGAGGATGTGAAGCCCGCGCTGGTTGATCTGCATGTAAAAGCTTTAGCGCGGGGGAAAGTGAGTTATCAGGAAATGGGCGTGGGCGCGGTGATGGGCCTGACTCTCATTTTCTGGTTCGGATTCGGGGAGCAATTGGGAATCGCCAACATTTCAATCATGGCAATCATATTGTTGTTCGTCCTGAACCTGATTACCTGGAAATCCGTGGAGCCGCACGTGAACTGGGCGATTATCCTGATGTACGGAGGAGCGATCGCCCTCGGTCAGGTGATGGCTTCTTCCGGCGCGGCATTGTGGCTGGCGCAGAAAGTGTTTCAGGAATCGATGACCTCACCCGTGGTGTTTCTGTTGACGGTGGCGGTGTTGTCGACCCTGTTCACCACTTTTATGAGTAATTCGGCGGTGATCGCCATTTTACTGCCGCCGGTGTTGAGCCTCTGTACGGATTTCGGGATTTCTCCGGTGGTGGCGACGATGACGGTCATTCTGCCCAGTAATTTTGCATTTATTCTGCCGATTGCCACCCCGGCTTCGGCGTTGGCTTTTTCGTCCCGTCATATTTCTTTACGGGAAATGGTGGTTTCCGGAACCCTGCTCAGTCTGATGGGTATGGTGTGTTTTCTGATTCTGCTGTTTGTGATCTGGCCCTGGATGGGATTTAAATAGTGGAAAATAATGAGAAAACCAGGAAGGCTTAAAAGGCAGGCCCGAGAAGGACCGGGAGGGTTGGTCCAACTCGGAAAAAAAGTGCGTGACTTCCTTTTTTCGCTAACCTGCCTAATAAAGCCTTCTCTGGGAGAAGAGAGAGTAACTCGCCTTTCGGTGAGTTATATTTAATAAAGCAAGTGCTATGCCAAACTCTGTTAAATGATTTCGATTGAATAACTCATTGTTTTTATTTAGTTTTAAAGATCGAAAGGCCAGCCGGTTGTTTGCCCTGTGTCCAGTTTGAGGTGGGAAATTACGGATTTGGGACAGCGAATTTTCATATTTGAAACACTTGTAAACATCCAACCCGGGTTTCCCGGTTAATCATATGGAGTTAGGATGACGGATTCCGTTCAGCCTATTGATTCGGTGCAATTAAAAAAACGGTTGGATGCCCGGCAGGTGGGCCTGCTTCTGGATGTGCGGGAGGATTGGGAGCATTCCCTGGCGGCCATCGAGGGTTCGACCCATATCCCGCTGGCGGAGCTGTGGGACCGCCTGCAGGAGCTGGCTTTCGAGGACGATATCGTGGTGTATTGCCACCATGGCATCCGCTCGTTTCAGGCGGGCCGGATTTTGAAGGAAGCCGGGTTCAAAAACGTCTACAACCTGACCGGCGGCATCGATGCCTGGTCGCAGGTGGTGGACCCTTCCATCCGCCGGTATAGCTGAGGATCAGAGGCAATCGTTCGTTATGGAAATGATCAACAAGCTGGGGATGGCGGTGATGGACTCCCCCCGTGTCGTGCGGGACGAGTTGTTGCAGGGAACCGGCGCGGTGATGGCGGCGGGCTGTTCGATCTTTGTGGCTGCCAGCAACGTCAAAGATAAAGAGATCGTGGTGTTCCGGTCACCGGCAAATAAATTTTCCGCCGAGCGCAAGGCGTTCGATGTCGAGCGCTTCGATGAAGCGTGGCAACAGTTCGTGGAATGGCGGTCTCCCTAGCCCGGTGAAACCGGCAAAGAGAAATGCGGAAAAATTTTATTCCGGCGGAGTCAATTTTTCTTCCACCACTTGGCGCATGAGATCGATCGGGGCTTTTTGGCCGGTCCACAGTTCAAACTGCCCCGCCGCCTGGTGGACGAACAACTCCACGCCGGAGACGGTCGCGCATCCTGCCTCCCGTGCTTCCTTGAGCAGGCGGGTTGCCATCGGGTTATAGACCGAGTCGAACACCACCATGCCGGGTTTCAGAAGGCGCACGGGGAAAGGCGTGTCCTGTGTGTTCGGGGTCATGCCGGCCGGTGAACAGTTAATGATTATATCGGCAGTCACCTGGTCGACATCGCGAATGCTGATGAGCTGGCATTGCAAATGATCCGCCAGCGCCTGCGCTTTCTCCTTGTTGCGGTGG
>CBDVDB010000126.1:0-6107 GCA_965372625.1 uncultured Nitrospinaceae bacterium | reverse complement strand
GGCAGTTTCCAGGCTTTCAGCAGTTCCCCGCCGACGGCCGCATGATCGAATCCCATCAGTCTCCGTTCGGACGAAAATATATTTTCCTGCTTTTCTCTGCTCATGAAAAAAGCATCCCGCGCCAGAGCGGGTTCCTTTTTAAAAATCACCAGGCGGCCGATATCGTGCAGAATACCGGCCAGATAAAATCGCTCGACATTTTGTTCGCCCTTGAATTCCGCGATGGCCCGTGCCGCCACCCCGCAGGCCATGCTGTGCCGCCAGAATTTTTCCATGTCGAACAGGCTGCTGGGGATACCCCGAAACTGGTAAATCACCAGGGTAGCCAGGGCCAGATCGGTGAGCTGGTCCATGCCTATGATCGAAATGGCATGGGAGATGGTTTCGATCTCTGAAGGAAACCCGTAAAAGGGACTGTTGACTATTTTGAGCAAACGCGCGGCAAGCGCCGGATCATAACCGATGATCTTCCCGATGTCCTGAAAAGTCTTGTCGGGATCGTTCAGGGCTTCTTGAAGCTCGAAGTGGATTTTCGGCAGTGAGAAGATTTTTTCATCTTCGCTGATTAAATTCTGTGGACTGCTCAAGCTCATACCGGTTCTCTTCCCTCATTAAAATCATGCACCACGTTGGGTTGAAAGGGTAACCGTGATCAGCTGATTCCCAGTTCCTTGATCAACCGGGAAAGGTAAGATCGCTGGACATTCAGGATTTTTGCGGCCTGAGTCCGGTTCCCTTTGGTCGAATTGAGAGTATTGGCAATGAAGGTCTGTCGAAAAGCATCGCTGGCTTCTTTCAGGGTAGAACCCACATTAATTTCAATGGGAGGCTGGGAGGATTCTATGGCAAACGCCTCGGGGGTCAACTCTTCGGCATCTTCCAGGACGATGGCCCGTTCGAGGGCGTTTTCCAATTGCCGAATATTGCCGGGCCAGTGGTATCCTTCAAGAAATGCCGTCAACCCTTTTTGAATCTTTTTGGGCTTTTCGTCTTCCGGAGTATGTTTCCGTATGAAAAAATTAACCAGATCAGGGATATCTGCCTTGCGGTCCCGGAGCGAGGGCAAATGAAGATTGATGACATTGATGCGGTAAAACAAGTCCTGACGGAATTTCCCCTCACTCACCATTTTTTCCAGATCCTGGTTGGTGGCGGAAATGACCCTGACATCCACCTCGGTGAGGGTGGTGCCGCCCAGCCTTAAAAACGCTTCTTCCTGAATGACTCGAAGCAACTTGACCTGCATGTCCTGCGGCATCTCGCCGATCTCATCGAGAAACAAAGTGCCCCCGTCGGCGGCTTCAAACAGGCCGATCTTCAGGCTGTCCGCTCCGGTAAACGCACCCTTTTCATGGCCGAACAGTTCGCGTTCCAAAATGGAAGCGGGTAATGCGCCACAACTGATGGATACAAAAGGTTTGGTCTGACGCAGACTGCGGTCGTGAATCAGATGGGCGAATAATTCCTTGCCGGTGCCGCTTTCTCCGGTAATCAATATCGAGGCTTTGGAATTGGAAACCTTTTCCGCCTGGGCGATGCACTTGCGAATTTCCTGACTCTCGCCGACGATGGTATAGCGCTGGCGGTATTTTTCCTGGAGCCGGTCAAATTCCTCTCCCAGTATTTCGTTGCTTCGGGTCACCTCGAAGAACATCGCCATGATTTTGGAAAATCGATTCAGAATGTCCATGTCCTCTTCGGAATAAATACTAGCGTCCTGCTTATCCAGAAACTGCACCACGCCAAAAACCATATTATTCAGAGACAGGGGAAGACAGGCAATCGCCTTGACATCCATATCGGCGCTTTCGCTGATCTTACTCAACCAGCGTTTGTCGTTTTGCACATCATTGGATACAATGGCCTCCCCGGTTTCGGCGACAATGCCCGCGAGGCCGACACCCTGCGGGATTTCCACCAGTTTCAACTGGCCCGTTCCCTCGCCGGATGCCTGGTAAAACTGGAGTTTGTTGGATTTGTCATCCAGCATGAGCAAGGAGGTATAACGTGCCCGGACACTGGCCTGGGCGGTTTCCATCACAACTTTCAACAGTTCATCCACATTCTGGAACGCGGTTTTGAACAGCGAGGATATTTTTCTCAGGGTCAGGATATTGGCGTATTGATTAATTTGTTTCATAATCCAAGGGAAATTAAAGGGTGAAATACCTTAAAAATTGAGTACTATCAAAAAAGTATACAAAAACGTCTGGGCAAGGGCCCGGGGAAACAGCCCAAAATATCTATAAAAGGGTGATTTATCCTGAACAGGATTATAGGGAATACATCCACAACGCCCTCTGATTTATGAAAAATTCACCTAACAATATTCATTGTAAACATTTTTAGGGAATTTTGGGGCAAAAACATTTGATATTTTAAAATATTTAAACAACCTCACTTGGGGTATATATAATTAATTGATAACTATGAAAATATGAAGACAAGCTTGAAAAATAAATCTGTTGTCCCGGTCATGATGCTGGTAGTGGCGGCGGCTATCGCCTACGCGGGAACTCTCCAATCGCCTTTTCTGGTTTCCGAGGTGGCGGAAATTCTGGAAGATCCTGTGATTCGGGACTTCTCGAGGGTCAGCGAAATTACCCGGGTGGACCAGATATTCAATGGCTCCCTTCCAAAATTATCCTTTGCAATTAATCATTTAATGGGCCAACGCGCTCCCTGGGGATACCATCTGGTGAACCTGCTGATCCATCTGGGAGTGGGTCTGGCCTTTTACTGGGTGGTGCGGGAGTGGCTGATCTGCTTTCGCTGGTGCGACTCTAACTATTTAAAATGGCTTCCTTTAACTGCCGCTGGCATTCATTTGCTTCACCCCTTGAACAGCCAGGCGGTCATCCTTATATCCGCGCGCCCCATCCTGCTGGGGAGTTTGTTTTACCTGCTGGCTTTTGGGTTTCTGGCCCGCTTTTTAGGGGTCTACCAGGTAGACCCCAAAAAAGCCAAGGGTTCCATTGACCTTTTAATGATTATGGCCTGTTTCGCATTGGGGGCTACCAGCGATCCGGTGATGGTCACCTGGCCGTTCATGGCCTGGATTTTCTACCGGTTTAACAGGGCCTCCGCCAAGATAGAAGGGGAGGTTTTTGCCCTGACTCTCATTCCCTGGGTCATTTACCTGATTTACCAGTTCAGCACCCCCGCTCCTGAACTGCTGGCAGAAGTGGCAAACAAACGAGTCAGCCTGCCGGTGCTTTATTTTTTGACCGAGATCAAGGTTTTCATTTTTTACTTCCTGCCCAAGGCCCTGATCCCCATACACTTAAACCTGGATCCCGATTTCCGGCTGGTGGCGGGAGCTACGGATTGGACATGGGTCATAGCCCTCTTCCTGATCGGGCTGCTGTTTGCTCTGGTGAGGGCCGTCCGCTCGCCGCTGGCGCAATGGGCTTGGCTCTGGGCCTTTTTGATTTTTATCAGTTTTTATGGATTGGGGCTGGACGACCCGGTGGTTTCCGAGCCGCGGTTTTACCTGCCGGGAATGGGCATCCATCTACTGCTGGCCATGGCTCTGGTGGAATTGGGAACCCGCCATCCCGTCGCCGGATGGTTGCGCGTGGGAGTACCGGCTCTTTTCATGATCCTCACCTTCGGGCGCGGGCAGGACTACCGGTCGGAAGTTGCCCTCTGGCAGGCCACCGTCCTTACCTCCCCCCATAAAGCCCGGGTCCACTATGAGCTGGGCCGGGCCTACCTGAATAGCGGGTCGGCCGACCAAGCTGAAAAGACATTGACCGCCACGCTGGACCTCGATCCCAAACACTTCCGCGCACGAATCGAACTGGGCAGAATTCACCTCCAAAGGCAAGACTACTCCAGGGCGCTCGAGGCCTTTAAAGAATTGCTCCAGCAGGGCGTCAACGACCCATCTATCAATTATTTAACCGGGTATTCGTTATTAAAATTGGACCAATCCAAGCAGGCTGTGCCCTATCTGGAAAAGGCCGTGAAGAAACGACCGGGTTCCGCCCCCTGGCAGGTGACTCTGGCGCGGGCTTATCACCAGTCCCGCCGACTCAACGAATCCTTAAACCATTACCGGACCAGCCTCCAGATCAACCCGGACCAGCCGATGGTACACAATGAAATGGGATTGGTGTTCTGGGATATGAAATCCTTTTTCTTCGCGGACGCCTCGTTCCAGAAAGCCTATCAACAGGACGATCAATATGTGGAGGCGCTGAACAACCTGGTCAGCTCCAGCATGCTGTTCAAGGAGTACGATCAGGCGATGGCCTACCTCAACCGCCTGCTGAAGATCAACCCGGAGGATGACAACGCCCGCCAACTGCTGATCGCGGCCCAGCGGTTTCAGAAGCAAGAGCCGCCGCCATCTGCCCTGTCGCCCCGGGATGCCCATTAAAATAACAGCCGAGGTCTTTCCCCGTTGTCCTTTTTATCCGGTTGTGATAACTTTTTCGACACCATGCCGAAGTGGTGGAATTGGTAGACGCGCTGGATTCAAAATCCAGTGGGGGCAACCCCGTGCGAGTTCGATTCTCGCCTTCGGCACCATAGAATTTTTAGAGGAGTTGTGGCCCTCCCGCAACTCCTCTTCCTTTTTCTATTCGGTCCTTAACCTTACAAGGGATCAACCCTCATGGCGCAACTGCGGAAACCGGACAAACAGGAAATTGAATCCCAAAAGGACCGGCTGGAAAAAGCCAAACTCAGCCGGACGGATCTGGAAGGTATCGACCTGAGCGGCGGGTTTCTGAGAGAGGCGCAATTTCAAAAATCCAATCTCAAAAGGGCAAACTTTGAACAGGCGGAATTAAACGGGGCGGATTTTACCGGAAGTTTTCTGGTGGGCGCCAACTTTAAAAATGCAAAACTGATCCGTACCGTCTTTACCAAGACCAACCTGAGTGGAGCGAATCTGAGCGAAACCGATATCAGCAGTTCCTGGTTCAACGAGGTGGTCGCCCTCAAGGCCGATTTTCACGATGCCAATCTCAACCGGGCGGAGCTCAACCAGGCGCAACTGCAGGGCTGTAATTTTTGCAACGTGAATCTCAATAAAAGCGACTTGCGGGGCGCGCAACTGATGCAGGCCGATCTGTCCGGCGCCCGCATTCCCAAGTCCCATCTCAGTAAGGCCAATTTCACCGGGGCCAAACTGGTCCAAACCGATGTCAGCGGATGCAACCTGAGCGGTTGCGACTTCAGGGAGGCGGACCTCAGAGGAGCCGATTTCTCGGAATCGATTCTGACGCGGGTGCAGTTCAAGGGGGCGGATTTGACCGGGGCCAATCTGAATCGGGCCAACGTCCGCGGAGCCGACTTCGCGGACACCCGCCTGCATCAGGCCAACCTGGCGGGAGCCGATCTTTCGCTGGCCACTAATCTTGCCAGTGACAATTTAAAAACGGCGCTCATTGACCGGAAAACCAAACTGCCGGACAATATCGAAATACAATGGACCTCGGAAACGGAATTCGACTGCACTGAATCCGCCAGACCCTCTAGCGAGGGAGGCAATTAGCTGACGGTTAATGGCAATCGATGATCGTGGGGCGCAATGCGGGGAGCCCCCACTGTCCGCTCAGGATAGGGTTATCCAGCACAAATTTAATAAAATATTTTCATGGGAGCGGCTATTGGATTCCCCGGATAAACTTTTCTGATAATTTTGTTGTGGAATGGGAAATCCTGTGTATAATGAATCCCCACAATAGGTGGTTGAAGCCGTCTAGAGAATTACTGGTGTCGAACCAGGGAAAAGTTTCCTTTTTGGTTGAGAAAAGTCCGACCCCCGCAAGGCCTGAGTCTGAATTTCTCCCCCGTTTTTTCTCCATATTGCCCTATTTCTTCTAAAACATAAGAAATCAATCACATCATTCAAATCGAAGCTTGAGCTTTGCGCTCTTGCGCTCTGATGATCTGCCTCATGCAGTATCATTATTTCACTATGGAGAAACTATGTTATCCCAATCATTACCCGCCGCTAATGCAGGCGGATTCGACACTCTCAACCTCATCAATCCCCTCTGCCGCGCTATCCGCGAAGAAGAGTACACACATCCCACGCCTATTCAGAGTGAAGCGATTCCACATCTGTTGGAGGGACGCGACCTTCTGGGGTG
>CBDVDB010000125.1:0-6219 GCA_965372625.1 uncultured Nitrospinaceae bacterium | reverse complement strand
AAGGGGAGGGGGTTTTGCGGTTCCCTGATTATTATGGTTTT
This sequence comes from uncultured Nitrospinaceae bacterium, assembly GCA_965372625.1. Classification (GTDB taxonomy): domain Bacteria; phylum Nitrospinota; class Nitrospinia; order Nitrospinales; family Nitrospinaceae; genus SZUA-226. The sequence goes on along the minus strand of CBDVDB010000125.1, from coordinate 6,178 downwards.
CTCTGCGCACTCCGCGTCCTCGGCGGTGAAAGTGAAAAACAAAGTTCTCGTTGGGGCCTGCCGGAGTCAATGCTATCCTTGGACCCGATGAGCGCCAATCGAAATAGCGAGGGCCCACTCCTCCGCCCGGGCTTATGGATTCTGGCCGGCCTCTGGTGGCTGACGGCCTGTTCCGGGGAATCCCCGGTGGCCGACAAGACCCTGCGCATGGCCCTGAGATTCGAACCCCCCACTCTCGACTGGTCGCTGGCCACCGACGGCGTCTCGTTCAACGTGCTGACCAATATCATGGAAGGATTGACCCAGTACAACGAGCAGTTGGAACCGGTCCCCGCCATCGCCAAGCGTTGGGAGTTTTCCGAAGGCGGGCGCGTGATCACCTATTATCTGCGGGACGATGTGAAATGGACGGACGGCCAGCCGGTGACCGCCGGGGATTTCGAGTATGCCTGGAAACGCCTGCTCAATCCCCAAACCGCCGCCCAGTACGCCTATTTTCTGTTCGATATTGAAAACGCCTCGGAATACAATTCCGGTAAAATTAAAGATGCCGGTCAGGTGGGGGTGAAGGCGGTTTCACCCACGGTCCTGCAGGTGCGCCTCAAGCGGCCGGTCATCTACTTCCCCAGCATCACCACCTTCATGGTCACCTTTCCGCAACGTAAGGATGTGATCGAACGACACGGCGACCATTGGACCGACCCGGAGCATATCGTCACCAACGGCCCCTTTACACTCGACCAATGGCATCACGAATACAAACTGGTTCTCACAACCAACCCGGACTACTATGGGGCCCGGCCCGCGGTGGACCGGGTGATCCTGTATGTGATCCGCAACCCGACGACGGAATTGACCCTGTATGAAACCGGCGAGCTGGATTTTGCGGAACTGCCGCCGGTGGCGATCCCTCATTACCAGACCAGCCCGGAGTATAAAAATCTTCCGATACTTCGCGGATATTATTACGGCTTCAACGTCACCAAGCCGCCGTTCGATGACGCCCGGGTGAGGCGGGCGCTTTCCCACGCTATCGACCGGTCGCAGATTCCCGTCATTTTAAAAGGCGGCCAGCTACCGACTTCCTCCTGGATACCCAAGGGCATGTTCGGGTACAACCCGGACATCGGTCCCAAATTCAATCCTGAAAAAGCAAGGGCATTACTGGCAGAAGCGGGATATTCCGGAGAAAAAAAATTCCCGGCGTTCAGTATTTCTTATAATACCGACCCCACCCACCGGCTCATCGCCCAGTACATACAAGCGCAATGGAAAAAACATCTGGGGCTGGCGGTGGGACTGGAAGATCAGGAATGGAAGGTGTATCTGAAAAAACTGGATATCGACCCGCCGCCGGTGTTCCGGCTGGGCTGGGGCGCGGATTTTCCGGACCCCGACAATTTCATGAACCTGTTCATTGCCACCAGCGGCAACAACCGCCTGCTGTGGAACAATGAACAGTACGACCGCCTGATCGCCCAAGGCGCGGCAGAGCAGGACCCCGAAATCCGGCAGGCCCTATATAATGAAGCGCAAATTTTGTTAACCGAAACCGACGCGGCTATCATCTCTCTTTTTGTGGCCGCTCAAAATGTACTCGTGAAACCCTATGTGCATCATCTCGATATCAACGCCATGGAATGGATGTATTTGAAGAGGGTCCGGTTGGCAAGGAACCGACCCATCTTAATGGAACATCAATGACCGATCCCAATCCGCACTCACTGGACTTATCCATCGTCGTCGTCACCTACAACTCCCGCGATTACCTGCGCGATTGTCTGGAATCGGTCCAGCGCGCCGCCGAGGGCATCGCGCACGAGATCATCGTGGTGGACAACGCGTCCGAGGACGGGACGCCGGATATCGTCTGCGACGAATTTCCGCAGGTACGGTTGAACGCCAGCCGGGACAATAGGGGGCTTTCCCGGGGCAACAACCGGGGAATCGCGCAATCGCGGGGCCGGTACATTCTATTGCTGAACCCGGATACGATCGTTTCGCCGGGAGTCCTCACCACTTTGCTGCAGGAAGTGCAACGCTCTCCCGGAACCGGAGTGCTGGGGTGCCGGTTACTGAACGCCGACCGCAGTCTGCAGCAGTCTTTCGGTTTCGAGGTGAGTTTATTCAACGAGGCCGTCCGCAAGTTTTTTTTCAACCTGTGGGAGAAGCACCGGTTCCCCCCCGCCGGTTGGGTGTTGAGTTCCCTGCATTCAAAACCAAGAGAAGTGAGCTGGGTGAAAGGCGCCTGCATGCTGGTGTGCCGCCGGGCGGTGTTCGACGCGGAGCTGATGGACGAATCTTTTTTCATGTACCTGGAAGACGCCGATCTGTGCCGGCGCATCCGGCAGTTGGGCTGGAAGGTCCGCTATACCCCCGAGGCTGAAGTCCTGCATTTCGGCGATGGCAGTGTCCGGACGAATCCGTGGCAAAGCGCGCTGGAATTCCGCAGAAGCCAGCTTCATTATTTCAAAAAACACCTGGGTCCGACGCATCTCAAATTACTGAAAATTTATCTGGGTTTCAAGATGAGGAAAAATCTTTTGTGGATGACTTTCAGGAAATGGATCGGCCGGGGTTCTCCGGAACAGCTTGCGGAACAGGAACGATTTCTGAGGGAAACTCTGGCGTTGATTCGGAAGTTTGAGTGAAAGCAACTTTGGGAATTTCCCGGCTCAACGCACCCTGGAGGGCTTCCCAGACCTCTGCCACCGAAATAGCCTGCATACAGAGGTTATCCCGGCAATCCGGAAATTCTCCGTAGGCGTAACAGGGGGAGCATTCGATCTTTTTGAAAAACCGGGTGTGCTTCGGCAAGGAATCGGCGTAACGATTGGGATTGGTCGGACCCCAGAGTGAATACGTGGGAACGCCCACCGCCATGGACATGTGAATGGGAGCGCTGTCGTTACCCACCAACAGGCGGCACCGCCGAAGGATCGATGCTTTTTCGTTGAAACTTAAAGCGCGGGTATCGATGCACTGCGGGTAACGTTCGAGGATGGGTTGAATCACCTGGCCGTCCTCCGGTCCCGCGATCAATACGATGCGATAAGAACCCGCCTCCAGAATTTTATCGAGCAGGTCGATATAACGGTCTACCGGCCAAAGGCGGGTCAGCATGATTTGCTTGATATTCCTGCCGCCTCCGGGAGCCAGCGCGATCACCTGCTCATCGGCGCCGATGCGGTTTTCCCGGATAAAAGTCTCCAGAAAACGGTCCTCCCTTTCTGACAAATAATAGCGGCTTTTCCGGTATTGAGCCGACTTCCCCAAAACCCTTATTAAATTCAGATAGGCTTCCCGGTTATTCTGGTCCAGATGAGGCCGCACCCGATGCGTGAGAAACAGGCCCTCCCACTTCCGGTGGAATCCCACCCGCACCGGAATATTACACAAAAACGTCAGCAGATAAAACGGCCACGCCCAATGCAAAATGAAAACCATATCGAACCGTTCCTTCCGCAATAAAGACAGCAGACGGAACGTCTCCCGCAACCGGGACACCCAGCCGCGCTTATAAATCTTATCGCTGTCGGCAAGAATGAATCGATCGATATTGGGATTTTCTTTTATGGTGTGATAAATCCGGTCGGAAACCAGGTGGGAAATCCGGGCTCGCGGAAAATTCTGCCGCACCGACTCAAAAAAAGCCGAAGCCATGATCAGGTCGCCTACGGCCCCCATCTTGATCGTCAGGATTTTTTTATGAGGCGAAGGGTCTGAAGGTAGAAGAGATTTATTCATCAATTACCGCTTTCCGTACCCTGGTAAAAAAAACTACTATATATGAAGTATGTATCCATGGTAAAGGCCATAAGACCAATTTTCAATTAAATACCTGAAAAAAGGACTCTTACAGATTGCGGAATTAATCGAATTTTATTGGATTTGAGTTTTAAGATCATCCACAAAACCGATAACCCTGGAGCGAAACTCCTCATCGCTCACCGGATGAATGCGAAAAGATACCGCCCCGGCGTGTCCTCCGCCGCCCAGATAATGCTCCCCGAAAGCGGTTTTCAGAGCCGGTTCGGCGTCTCTCAGATCATACCGGTCGAAACCAAAGGCCCGTCGGATTTTAAGGAATATACAATCCCGCCATTCGGCATTCGTACTGTTGAAATAAAACAATCCCACCTTTCCTCCGACTTGAGGCACGACATTGGCCATCGTATTCCACAGTTGAAAAAAATCGCCGTTACCGTTTTTCCCGGTTCCCGGGGACAGTTGCTTGAGCGAGGAGTCCAGCAAATTGAGTTCGCCGATCTCCCCGTGCCGGACGATCCTTGTTTTTAATTCCTCGACGCACTGCTCCTGCCCGGCGTTCAATTGGTTGAGATGGTCCTGTATCTCCTGAGGACGCCGGAACAAAAGTTGTTCCCCGTTTTTCTTTGTTCCCGCCGGGCCGGCGAGAGTCTCCTCTGCCAGTTTCTCTCCCAACAAACGGTGCCAATGGTCGTAATCTTTTGGCAAAGGCACGGCCCGCCCCCCGAACGTATCGGTCAATAATCCCATCAGCAAACTGACCACAATATTGCGCTGTTCAAAAGGCGCCGGCAAGTCCGGGTGAAGCTGATGCATATGCTGCAAAAGCTCCGCGGCAATTTCAGTGCAGGCATTGGCCGGGCGAAACAGATGAATTCCCGATTCGGCGATGGCGGCACTGTCGTTTCCGAAGTGATGGTCGATTTCAATCGTGGATACTTCCCGGCTCAGGAAATGCTTTTGAATGGCAGAGAACAAAGAAACCAGGCGGGCGTTGGCGGTATCGCAAAAGATTACGGTATCGACCTCGTTTTGAAGGGAAGCCAGCCCTGCCTCATCCTCAATAACGGTGATGTCATTGTATTGAATGATTTCCTTCATGAATTGAAGATGGTTTTTTACGGGGCTCGGGAGAAATAAAGTGGCCTTCTTATCCATCAGGCGCAGGTAAAGCGCAAGGGCCAGCATCGTGCCCAGAGCGTCGGCATCGGGGTAGGCGCTGAATAAAAAATGACGCTTCTCGCGGAATACAGCAAGCGCGCTATCGCGGTTGTCACGCCAGCGTTTTCCGGATATGGGAACTTTCAAGTGGGTCATGGTGAATTGTTCTCTACGGTTAATCGAACGGTAACTTCGGCCCCTGGACTGCCCTCCCGGCCGTCTCATCATCAACAACACCTTCAGGAGTGGTTTTCCGGTTTAATTGTTCCCCGGATCCTGATCAAACAATTCGTTGTAATCTTCAATCGTATCAAGACCGGATAAATCCGGACGGCACCAGTCCTCACCGGGGTCCGTGTCGAGGTCTTCCTCATCCAAATCGAAGGACCCGGCCTCCTCCGCTTCCTTGTAAAGAGAAGACTGCGCGACTTTTTGAATATTAAAACTCTGGCACCGGCACGCGGTCTTGCCTTGTTCGAAGGGAGTTTCCTTCGACAGGCACATCACAAAACCGCAGTCGTCACACTGATATTCATTATGCTTCTGGTTGAAATCGGATTGAATCAACCGCTTGCGGCACTGGTTGCAGAGGGTCAGTTGCCCGGCTTCGTAATCGGAAAAAATATTCTCAATCCCACAGTCCGCACACTCAATCAACAAATCGTGAGGGTCATCAATCGCCATGTCTCGTCTCCCGGAAAGTCGATCCCTGAATCAGGATTTGAAACGGTCGTCGCCCATCGTAGACTGGGACATGTCAAAACCCATTTCCTTCAGCTCGTTGCGGGAAAAGGGACACTTGCCGGCCGCCAGTTTCTCGCCGCCGGTTTGCGGGGCGGATTCCTCTTTCTCAAGGTCGCCGGACTCCGCCTTGACCATCCAGGAAAGCGCGTCGATCTTCTGCTGTTTGTCGTCGGCGTATTCCTTCAACGTTTTTCGGGTTTCTTCGTGGACGGCATTGTCCATGGCAATAATATATTGATCGAGCGCCTGCTGCTCAAACTCGATAGCCCGCTTTAATGCCTCAATGGAGGTTGGCATGGTTTAAGGTCTCCTGAATTGTTAGATAGCCTGAGAATAATATTTTGTTAGAAATATATCAAAAAGAGTGTGGAAATGACAAGAAAAACACCCTCGGACAAAAATACCGGGGATTCCTGAAAATGTCCCCGGAATGAGGGCCACCCCCCCCGCTCCCCGACAAGCGGTTTACTTTCCCCAAAAACCGTTCTATAAAGGGATATTATGA
>CBDVDB010000124.1:0-6319 GCA_965372625.1 uncultured Nitrospinaceae bacterium | reverse complement strand
AACCATGAAGCGTATTCGAGCCTTTATTCCCTACATCAAAGCCTACCGTTGGGAAATCATGATCGGGGTGGTCGCCCTCATGGCGACGGACGCCATCGCTCTGGTCATTCCCTGGTTACTCAAAAGTTTCATCGATCTTCTGCCGCAAAACCCTTCCGGTTCCGAACTGGGCTGGTATGCGGGCCTGCTGATCCTGATCGCGTTGGGGCAGGGGGTGTCCCGCTTCGGGTGGAGAAAATACCTGTTCGGCCCGTCCCGCAAAATCGAAGTCGATATTCTGAATAACCTGTTTCGGCATATGCAATCCCTCGATAAAACATTTTTCCAGAGCCATAAAGTGGGGGACCTGATGTCGCGCGCCACCAACGATCTGCGCGCGGTGAAGGATTTTATAGGGCTGGGTCTCTTGGTGGCCCTCGATGCGGTGGTGGTGATCACCGCCTGCGTTGCTTTAATGATTTATATCCACCCGCGACTGACCCTGTACGCCTTGATGCCACTGCCGCTGGTATCGATTTTGTTTTTTGGATTCATCCGGACGATCGGCACCCGCCACCAGGCCATTCAGGAGCATCTCGCGAAAATCACCTCCATGGTTCAGGAAAACCTGGCGGGCATCCGTGTCCTGCACGCCTTTGTGCAGGAGGAACACGAAAAGAAACGGTTCGAGGGTTTGAACCGCGAGCACATCGCCAAGAACATGAACCTGGCGAAACTGTTCGGTGTGTTCACTCCTTCTCTGGTTTTGACATTAGGTCTCGCGGCGTTGATCGTTTTCTGGATGGGCAGCAGGGAGGTGATCGCCGGGAATATGTCACTCGGATCGTTTGTCGCTTTCAACGGTTACCTGGTGATGCTGTCGTGGCCGATGATGGCGATCGGCTTTGTGATCAACCTGACTCAGAAAGGCCTTGCGGCCATGAAGCGTATTCTGGATATCTTCGATTCCCAATCCTCATTGGCCCCGGCCTCTCATCCATCCCCGGATCATCCCATTCAGGGAGGAATCGAGTTTAAAGATTTGACGTTCCGCTATCCCGGAGCGGAAGCTCACGTCCTTGAAAATATTCATTTGAAAATCGAACCGGGCAGTACTGTCGCCATCATCGGCATGATCGGTTCCGGAAAAAGCTCGCTTGCGCAATTGATCCCACGGGTGTTTGACGCGCCGGACGCTTCGATTCTTGTCGACGGTCAACCCATCACCCAGATTCCATTGGACCGCCTGCGCGGCCAGATCGCTTTTGTCGATCAGGAACCGTTTCTATTTTCGGCCAGCATCCGCAACAACATCGCCGTGGGACGGAGCGATGTGACGGATGAGGAAATCGAGGCGATGGTCCGCTGTGTGCATCTGGCGCCCGATCTCGAGCGGTGGCCGCAGGGACTGGACACTGTTGTCGGTGAGCGCGGGGTGGCTCTTTCCGGCGGACAGAAACAGAGGATCGCCCTGGCGCGCGCGTTGATCCGCAATCCCAAAATCCTCATCCTGGACGACGCCTTCTCCAGTCTCGATATCGAAACTGAGGCGATTATTCTGAACAACATTCAGAGCATTACCGGGACGCTCACCACGGTCCTCATCACCCACCGGCTGTCGATTACCCGGCAGGTGGATCAGATCGTGGTGATGGAGCGGGGCCGGATTGCGGAGCGCGGCAATCATGAGGCGTTGATGAACAATGAGGGGTTGTACCGGCGCATGTACAACCACCAGGCATTGGCCAGGGAAATGGAGATTTTATTGCAATGATGGAGTGGGCGGAAGAAAGTCTGGAGGACAAGTACACCGATTGGCCTTTGTTCAAACGTATCCTGGGATACCTGCGTCCCTACCGGCCGCTGGTGGTGGTTTCCCTTTTGTTGTTGCTGGGAGTTTCGCTGCTGAACCTGGCCGGCCCGTACCTCACCAAGGTGGCGATCGACGACTTTATCAGCGTCGGTCAATCCGAAGGATTGGAACGGATTGTCCTGATTTACCTCGCGGTGCTGGCGGGCGCGTTTGTCTTCCAGTTTCTGCAATACATGACGATGCAGTTTATCGGTCAGCGGGTCATGTACGATTTGCGAACCCAGGTATTCGCGCATTTGCACAAGATGTCCTTCCGGTTTTTTGATCGCAATCCCGTCGGCAAAATGATGACCCGCACCGTCAACGACGTTGAGGTGTTAAATGAAATGCTGACGTCGGGACTCATTCTGGTGTTCAGCGACATCTTCACGCTGGTGGGAATTTTTATCATGTTGGCGTGGCTGGACTGGCGGTTGATGCTGGTGGTGTGCACGGTGTTCCCTCTTCTATACCTGGCGACGCATGTCTACCGGACGCGGGCGCGGGATGCCCTCAGGAAAAACCGCGCGCATATCACCACGCTCAATACCACCCTTGAAGAAAACCTTTCCGGGATGACCACCGTGCAGTTGTTCAATCAGGAAAAAGCGCAGTACCGGAAGTTTACGGAGATCAACCGTGACAAACTCCGGGAAGACCTGCGCTCCCTGCATTACAACTCGATTTATCTGCCGTCCATCGATGTGTTCAGCGCTATCGGAATCGGGCTGGTGATCTGGTACGGCGGCGGGCGGTTCGTGCAGAATGAGGTACAGCTTGGGGTTCTCGTGGCATTTTTTCAGTACCTGCAAAAGTTTTTTGAACCTATACGCGACATGGCGGAGAAATTCAATATCATCCAGACGGCGATGGCGTCGTCCGAGCGGATTTTTGAATTACTGGATACGCCGGAAGAACTGCCCAACCCGGAATGGCCTCATCCGGTTTCCCGGATCGCGGGCAGTATCGAATTTCAGAATGTCTGGTTCGCTTACAATAAGGACGATTTTGTTTTAAAGGATGTGAGCTTTTCCCTGAAGGAAGGGGAAAGCCTGGCTATCGTCGGCGCTACCGGCTCCGGCAAATCGACGGTGATCAATACCCTTCTCAGGTTCTACGATATTCAAAAGGGGCAGATTCGCATCGATGATGTGCCGCTGAACGCGATGAACAAGCAGGACCTGCGCCGCCAGATAGCATTGGTGCAACAGGACGTGTTTCTGTTTTCGCGCAGCATCATGGATAACATCCGCCTCGGCAACACTTCGTTGGGGCTGGCAGAGGTGGAATCCGTCGCCCAGTCCGTGCACTCGCATCACTTCATCAACAACCTGCCGTTTAAATATGAGCAGGAGTTGATCGAGCGCGGCAATGGCCTGTCCATGGGGCAGAGGCAACTGTTATCGTTTGCGCGGGCACTGGCGTTCGATCCAAGAATTCTGATTTTGGACGAAGCCACCTCCAGCGTCGATACCGAAACGGAGCAGATGATCCAGGACGCTATTCATGAATTGATGCAAGGCCGGACCTCGATCATCATCGCGCATCGTTTATCCACTTTGAAATCGGTCGACAAGGTTCTGGTGTTGAAACATGGAGAGGTTGAGGAATTCGGGTCCCGGCAGGAACTTCTTAAAAATAAAGGAACCTATTACAATTTACTCAAGCTCCAGGCGGAACTTTCCGAGCGTAAGGCTTGAAAGAGGTATCGAGGGAAGGGTTCGTGGTGGCGGGTTCCATTTTCCACAGTTCGTTCCTCCAAAAACTTATCAGCAAAAGGGCCGCTCCGGATCCCAGGAAGATTGAAATTTTCCAAATAACGTCCAGATGAGCGAGGTCGATCGTCAGAAGTTTGATTGCGAGCAGGACCGTTGTGGCGAATCCCGTTTTAAAAAGGGCCAGTTGGTTCCGGCGCAAACCGGCCCAGATCAACAGGAACCCGATGGTTCCCCAGGAAATCGACACCAGTGCATTGCCGTTGGCCATTGGATTCAGTTCCCTGAATAGCCACGCCAGCAATCCCAGGTAAGCCAACACGGCGTACGAGCGGGAAACATTTTTATATCGGGTACGAGTGGATGAGAAAGCCACGAGGAGGATGACCGTAAGATCGGTCGCCGCGTGATCGTTGAAGATGGGGTTGCCGGGTGCATATTCAAACTGTCGCGCCACAAACCATAGCCCCACCCCCGCAAACAGCATGGAAGCGGCGGCGCCCACAGCGGGTTGCCTGATTTTATGGCCGATAGTTTTCAGGATGGCGGCTTCCACCGCATAGGCCAGAAACAGCCGGTTGCCATCCAGTAAATAGTAAAGCGCCAGCGTCAGCAGCAGGGTTGCCACGGATGAATGCAGGGCCACCAGCTCCCGCCTTGTTTTAAACCCCCACTGGAATAATGCGATCAATGAGAAAATCAAAGCGCCCCCTAAAAGATAGCTTCCCCATTGGACATCGCTCAAAATCCAGATCGATCGTGAAAATGCAAATGTGAAGAAGGGCGATAAAGCCACCACCAGGGCGGTGGAGCTGTTACGATCATCGGTCAGGTTGCCAAAAACATGAGAAGTTGCATCAGCGTCATCCGTTATGGAAGACGGTTGCCAGTCGCCACCCTTTTGCGCCAGGGGAGCCATCCAGAACAAAGCGCACAGGAACAACAGGCCGGCCTGCGCACTCCATGAATACAAAAACCATTCCGGATGGGATTCGTAAATTTTGTCGATGGCCAATCCCAGAGCGATCCATCCCCCGGTCCAGGAGGACCAAAGCAGGGAGCGCCAGGGCTTAAAATAAAAAACGGTCATGGCGCCGGAAAGAACCAGGCAGGTGTAAAGAGCCAATCCGGGAATATTGTCGGAACCGGTGGCCAGTAAAAACGGAGTGCCCAGTCCGCCGATGACGGCAACCCAACTGAGAGCCGCCAGGTTTTGCCTCACGGCCAGGATAAAAGCCAATAGCGTGGTTCCCGTCATGAACGAGAGCGCCCAGTATGATGGAACCAGAGGGTACAGTTGAAATACCAGATATCCGGTTATGTAAAAAGCCGTGATCCCGCCACCCATTAAAATCGTGCCCATTACTCTGCGGGACATCTTTAATTGAAGACCGAAACCGATTAAGCCGAAGCCCAACACCATTCCGAACAAGACACGCACGGGAGGTGTCAGCCACTCCCGGTCGATGGAATATTTGAATAAAAATCCCAGCCCCAGTAAAAGAAGGATAATTCCCATGCGATGCAACCCTATTGCTCCCCGCCGGACCTCACGGCCCGTTTCCGGGAGAGGGGATGAATCAATTTCCTGATCCTCATTGATGGTAGTTAATGGCGAGGCAATGGCCTGGGGGTTGGTACTATTGGATTCTTCTTCATCGAAAACAATTAACGGGGGAGAATTCACCTGAGAGGGTGTGACCCCCGGTTCTTCATCATCGAATGTAATCAACAGAGATGTAAAAGCCTGGGAAGTGTTCGTGTCCGAATCAAAAGGAAGGGAGCTTTCCGGGGATACCTCTCTTTTGGCATCCTTCAGAAATTGATTCAATTGACTGACCTGGTTCACCAGCTCAAAAAGCATAACCTCCAGCTTTTCGATCCGTTCGGTCATCAGTTTATGAGAATCCCCCTGGCGCATAGAGCGACCTCAATTATTGGTGAGTTGACTTATCAGGTTAAGGTATCCCGAAGTGAATGTCAATTCAGGCGGAAGTGACCGGGTGGAGAGGGATAAACCGGGTTGTTTGCAGGAAAATGGGTTGCATCTTTTTTAGAATTAGTCTATATTTTTCAATAGTTTATAAATTATGCTAAAGAGCGGCAGCGCGATCCCTCTTACGGGGTGGAGATGATGAGACGATTGATTCGTTATCCAATTGTTGTGGTGACCATCGCTTTTTCGGTGGCGGCCTGCTCCGTGGTCAAGGGCACCTACAACGCGGTAACCGGAACCGTTAAGGCGGCTTATTATGTCACGGCCGGAACGGTTAATGCCGTTTATACGGTCGGCAAGTTCAGTTTTGAGGTGGTGAAGGCGCCTATCGGATGGGCGTTGATGAACGAAGACATCGAAACCATCGACGGCCTGCCGGTGAAAGAAGCCATCCGTCTGGGCCGGGTCAAGAATTCCCCTTACACCGTGAAGGGTAAAAAATATTATCCCATGACCGTCGCCAAGGCCCGGCGGTACAAGCAGACCGGTGTCGCCTCCTGGTACGGCAACGAAACGCTCTACCAGAAAGACGGCCACATGACCGCCAACGGTGAAGCGTTTAATCCCAGCGCCCTGTCAGCGGCGCATAAACATCTGCCCCTGCCCACCAATGTGAAAGTCACCAATCTACAAAACGGTCGCTCGGTAATCGTGAGAGTGAACGACCGCGGCCCGTTTCCGAGCGATCATAACTACGCGTCCGGACGGCGCATCATCGATGTCAGTTACGCCGCCGCCAAACAACTCGGCTTCCACGCCCAAGGCACCGCCCGCGTC
>CBDVDB010000123.1:0-6341 GCA_965372625.1 uncultured Nitrospinaceae bacterium | reverse complement strand
CATTATATGCCAATTCTTAAACGGAAATAAACTAATTAAACAATCAAACCTGAAAGAACCGGAAAAGCATAACCGAATCGAACCACTGGATATTTAAACATTGAGTGAGACTCCCGTTTCTAGCGGAAACCTATTGTGCCGGGGTTCCTGTTGGGGGCGCGGCGTCCAAACCCGGTTTCTCGAGTGACTCCTTTACGAGGTCTTCTTTGCGGGTGTGGAAACCGAGGTCGGTCATCAGGGAAATCAATACGGGAACGAGGAACAGGGTAAAGATGGTGGAGAACATCAACCCGCCGATGAGGGCGGTGCCCATGCCGCGATACAACTCCGTCCCGGCGCCCTGGCCGAACGCCAGCGGAATCATGCCGCACACCGAGGAAATGACCGTCATCATGATCGGCCTGAGCCGGGTTTCGCAGGATTTCTGCAGGGCCTCGCGTTCGTCCATGCCGGACCGGACATTGTTCAGCATCTGATGCACGATCAGAATCGCGTTGTTCACCACGATACCCGCGAGAATGATGATTCCCAATTGCGTCAAGATGTCGAAGGTGATCCAGTCCCATCCTTTGAGCATCGCTTCGGGATTCGGCACTTGAAAGTCCTCAAGAATTCCACGGATGTTCATCCTCTGCAAAGCATTGTTCCCGGAGATGCCCAAAAAAGAACCCGTGACGGCCAGCGCGACGGTCAACATAACGATCAAAGGCCTTACGAACGATTTAAACAACGCGACGAGCAACAGATAAATAAAGCCGATTGCGTAAATGAAACTGTTCATCAGTGATTTTTCCGTGGATGCCAGATCATCGGCGGTGCCGCCGATGCGCAATCCATACTCCTCCGACAGGGTTCTCCGGATGGGGGCAAGATTCTCCTTTTCCACGCGGCGAATCACCTTCTGCATGGGGTAAGCTTTGCTCACCTGGACAAGCAGTTTGACCGAGCGTTCTTTTTCAATATGGTCGATACGCGCCGGACCCGAAGCGATTTCCATATCCACCAGGTAACCCAGATTGGTCATCATTTTCTTGTCGGTCCAAATGGGGAGACTCTTGTAATCGTTCAGCCCCAGTTTTTTTGAGTCCTTTCGTACCAGGACAAAATCGATCGGCTCCCCCCGGTCGTTGAATTCCCCAAGATACTTTCCAGCATTCAACGATTCGATGATATCGCCGATTTCCGGCACTCCCAGATTGAGGCGCGCGTTGTTGGGCCGCCGGGGAATGAAACGCAGTTCCGGATTGCCCACCTTGAACTCCGGACGAACCGAGTGAACGCCCTCGCTTCCGGAAAGTTCTTTTATCAAATTCAGGGAAAGCCGTTTCAATTCGGAAATATCCGGTCCTACGATTTCCACTTCAAAGGTCTTGGAGGCCGACCGGAAGATGGGACGTTGGGAAGCGAAGGCGAACCGGTACCCGGGTATCTTGAAAATTTCCTTTCCCATGGCTTTCGATTTCACCGACATTTTCACTTCGCCGCGCTGGCCCCGGGCCAACTCGGGTTTGATGATGGCTCCGCCGCCGTTGAACCGGCTTGAGAATACCAGGAAGTTGTTGCTCACATCTTCCATTCCGGTTATTTTTCTTTCGTAATCCGCGAAATACTTCATGTTCTGTTCCACCGGCACACCCGCCACCGGATCGATGAACATGAACACCATGTTGCTGTTGCCGAAGGGCAGGTAATCCCGTTCCGGAAGGATCAAGGCGCTCCATACCAGCATTCCCGCGATGCCGATGATCACTCCAAACTTCACCAGCATATGGCCGGCTCCCGTGCCCAGAAGGTAATTCATGGTACGGGAATAAACGGCGGCCACCCCCCGGCCCGTCATGGCCAACGGTTTCAGGAAACTCCGGTTCATAAAACCCGGATCAAACGTTTCACCCGGCCGCAAGCGGATGAACAACGTCGTCAGCGTGGGAATCACGGTGATGGACACCAACAACGACAGGGCGATACTGGCGCTGATGGTAATCGCGATATCCCGGAACAACTGCCCCGCTTCCTCCTGGATAAATACGATCGGCAGAAACACCGCGAGTGTGGTCAGAGTGGAAGACGCCACCGCGCCCCAAACCTCCACGGAGCCATCGTAGGCGGCCTTGAACACGCCTTTCTTCATGGTGAGGTGCCGGAAAATATTTTCCAGGACAACAATGGAATTGTCCACCACCATGCCTACGGCAAAAGCCATTCCGGCAAGTGAAATAATATTAATGCTTCGCCCGAGCAGAGTAAGAACAATGAAAACCGCCATCAGGCTGACCGGAATGCTGATGGCAATGATCAACACCGACCGCGCCGATCCCAGAAACAACAGCAGAACGATGACCGCCAGGGCCGCGCCCAGCGCCAGGTTGGATTTGACCAGGGATATCGCCTCGTTGATGTAATCCACGTCCTTGTAAACGATCTTCAACTGCATCGGGATGCCCCGGTTGAGCAGTTCGCGGTTTAATTTTTCGATGGCTTCGATGGCCAGGTTGCAGGTGCTGACCACATTGGCGCCCTGCTCGCGGATAATGCCAAACGCGTTGGAGATCCGGCCATTGATCCGGACCAGCGACGAGGTTCGTTGGTAGCCGTCGACCACCTCGGCAAAGTCGCGCACCCGGATGGTTTTATGGCCGTCGCGTTTGATAACCGTTTTTAAAATATCCTCGGAGTCCTTGAATTCCCCCAGGGTGCGAACCGTATACTCGCGGTTGGTTTCATCATGAAATCCGGCGCGGGTGTTTTGATTTTCACTGGAAAGCTTTTGGATCACCTCCTTATAAGTGAGGTGAAGCCGGGCCAGGCTGTAGGGATCGAACTCGACGCGCATCTCCCGTTCCTCCCCCCCGAAATGCCACACCTCCGAAACTCCCTCCACCCGTTGCAGGAGCGGAACGATCAAGTCCTCCCCCACTTTGTACATGTAGTTCTGATTCATGTCCGGCATCTTCGGATCGGGTTTCTCCACAATCACCCACATGATGGGATTGGAGTTGTCCGTGGAAATGGATTTCAGAATCGGCTTGTCCGCGAGGACGGGAAGATCTTTCACTTGCTGGAGTTTGTTGTTGACGTCGATGGTGGCGATTTTCTTGTCGGTGCCCCATTCAAACTCCAGGGTAATGGAGCTTTGGCCATGCTGGCTCCGGGAGGTCATTTTCTTGAGACCTTCCACGGTCTCCAGTTGTTCCTCCAGGCGGCGGGTGATATTGCGTTCGACCTCATTGGGAGAAAGGCCGCGGTACTGAGTTCGCACTTCAATCAGCGGTTTGTCTACGGTGGGGGTCAACTGCCGGGGCAGGGAGTTGTAACAAATGATACCGATGACGGCGATCATCACGATAGCCACCAGCACGGTGTGGTAGTTACGGATGGAGCTGTCGACCAGTTTCATCAGGTGCCCCGTTGGCCGGCCCTGGGTTGGGGCTTTCCTTTCTCTGCGGCATTGAAGGGAGGCTTGGCCTGCGGTTCGGGATTGGTCAGCAGGACTTTGACGCCGGGAAACACCGCGCCGGCCCCGCGCAGGATCAGCCGGGTGTCTGGTTTCAATTGATGGGTGAAATCATCGATCTCCACCAGGTTGTTTCGTTCCTTGAAGGCGCGTACCGGCACCTGCTTGGCATGTTCCTTTTCCACCACATAAACCACCGTGCCTTTTTCGCCGATGACCAACGCAATGGAGGGCACATGCTTGACCTGGGTGCGGGTATCAAACTGCAAGCGGGCTTCGAGCGTGAGACCGGGAAACAGCGTGTTCATTTTATCCGACAATTCCACCTGCACCCTGATATTTCCGGAAAAAATACTGGCATCAGGAATGACCCGGACCCGTTGTTTCAGGTTTCGATCCATCTTGAAATTCAGGCCCAACTCCTTCACCTCGAAATCGATACGGCTGATTTTCTCCAGTTTACCGCGGTAGCTCTGGGGAATTTCCAGAACCGCCTTCAGTTGGGAGGACCCGATCATTTCCAGAATGGCTGTTCCCGAACCGGCATAGGCGCCCACTTCGATTTTTTTAGAAATGATGACGCCGTCGAAAGGCGCTCGAATCACCGCCTTGGACCGGTCCAGTTGCGCCAGTTCCAGTTTTTTAGCCATCGATTCGAGGTTGGATTGGCTTTTGGTAATATCCTCTTCGCGGGAACTCGCCCCCGCCGACAATGCCGCCTTGCTCGCACGCAGGGTTTCCTGAGCGCGGGCCACCTTGTCATCGACCGCATCCAGCATGGATTGGGACACCACGCCGTCCAATACCAGTTGTTCCATTCTCTTATGTTCTTTGATCGCAAAATCGAGGGCGCTCTCATCCGCCTTGACCTGCGCCTCGAGTTTTTCCTTTTCTTCGGGACGCAGACCGCTCAGGGTTTTTTCATATTCCTTTTGAGCGCTGACCAGCTCAGCCTGCAAGCGTTGCACTTCGAGGCGGTATTCCCGAATATCAATCCGGGCCAACACCTGTCCGGCCACAACCTTGGCCCCCTCCCCGACCGGCAGCGCCCGGATGCGGCCCTCCACCTCGGAGGTAATGATCACTCTTTGTTCGGCCACCACATTGCCCACCGAGTGGATTTCTTCGACGACATCCTTATAGATCACCTTGCCGATTTGAACCGGCAGCACCAGCTCCCGGTGGGTTTTTTGGGCGGACTCGTCCTTATCCCCGCACCCCACCACAAATGCCAGCCCCACCGCGGCGAACCCCAAAATGAGCCGCTTTAGAATATTGTATTTCCGGTTTCTCATAGGCCGCGCCCGGTTTCCCATCGTCTTCCTCAAAGTGGTTGTATTATATTATCTTACATCGGCAATTCGATTACAAACAAAACCCGGCTTCGGGGGCTTGCCTGGCGATTTCATTATAAAGGTACACCCCGGGCCGGGTTTCGGCCAACGGGAAAGGAGAGTTTTGTATAACTACGTTACCCTATTCACCACAGAGGACACGGAGAAAACCCGGATTCTTCGCGGAGTTTATCCTCGATCGAAGCGAAGGACTCAGCAACCGTGATTAAAGTCAAGAATTGGAAACGCAGCGGAAACCGATGGCATAGTTGCGCATTTTAACCCAATAAGCGGCGCGGTTGGAGCTTCTCAAAAATCCGGCGGTACTCTCCCAACTGCCGCCCCGCACGACTTTGGCGTCGGACGGAGACGAACCTTTCGGATTATTTTTAGGGCTGGACCGGTAATAATTTTCATTCATCCAGTCGCTGGTCCACTCCGCCAGGTTGCCGGCCATATCGTGCAGGCCGTAAGGATTGGGGGGGAATTTTCCGGGAGGCGCCGATCCCGGATAACCGTCGTCAATGGACGCCACCCGGGTATTCAATAGACAGCTCTTGTCACAGAAGTTGGCCTCATTGCCTTTCAGGGTATCCCCCCAATAGAAGTGGGTGGTGGTCCCGCCACGGGCGGCGTATTCCCATTCAGCTTCGGTGGGCAGGCGCTTGCCTAATTTCCTGCAGTAATGATCCGCTTCGAACCATGTGGCGCCATCGACGGGAAGATTAGAGCCGGAGTAGTGCGAAGGATTATCCAACCCCATTACCGATTGAAACTCGGCTTGCGTCACTTCGTACTTATCCATTTTAAATGGAGACAAACACACTTCATGCACCGGTTGTTCCGCAGGCATTCCCTGGGCGTTGCCCATTTTGTAACACCCGCCTTTGAGGGCCACCATCTCGGCGGCGCCCTGGCTCCCCTTGGCGGCGATCAGGTGTCTGTTGACCTCCCGATACAATTCCTCAATGTGTTCGTACACCCGGCGCGGGACGCCCTTATATTTGAGACGGACCGCACTATGCGGCACCAGCTCCATTTTTCCCTTCTTTTTGAAAAACAGCCGGTAGTGGGGAACAGGCTTATCGTCTTTGACGTCGAGATAGTTCCGCATATTGTCGTTGGTTTTTTGGGGGGAGAGCACCCTTTCATCCACCAGCTCGGCATCCTGCCCCTGGGAATCCCCCTGGGTGAACACCAGGACATCCCTCCCGTTAGCCACGGGCATGGCCAGGATTTTATCGATCAGGACTTTCGCCTCTTTATATTTTTTCAGGGCGAATTTGACCTCCGCCAAAGCACGCAGGGTTCTGGGGCTTTCGGGATCGGCTTTCAGCGCCTGAGTGTAATGGCCTTCCGCCTCGGTATATTTCTGGTCCATGACGGCCTGGTCGCCTTGAGCCAGCGACGGGTTCTCCGCGGCCCCAAGAGGGGATGAAAAATTTAAACAGAACATCGTCAAAATTAAAGAAATTCCAAACAGGGCGATAGCAGATGCCTTCATTATAATTCGACCGCAAAAAACGGCTCCAAGGATGGTGTGAACGATTTTA
>CBDVDB010000122.1:0-6437 GCA_965372625.1 uncultured Nitrospinaceae bacterium | reverse complement strand
GCCTCCAGCAGAAACTTTTCCCTGAAGTGGAGGTGCATGGGGCGGGCGCCCAGCACCACTACCAATCCGACGTAAATCAAACTGCAGATCATGAACATTATTCCCCCGGTGCCGCCCGAAATTTCAGAAATGTTTTCATAATCGAATTTGGGATACATGGCCCCCATGCCCACCGCCATACCGGCCAGGCCGATGGTAATCAGAAATACTCCAATGACAGACACCTTCATCGTGTAAGGGTCCACTTCCAGCAGATAATTGGAAACGATCACGAGGAACTCCCCCACGATCAGGAGGGGTGGTAAAAACATCAGGAGCTTGCCGATCAGAAAACTTCTCATATTCACCGGAGAGGTGTAGAGGGTCCACATCTTGTTGCCCTCCAGGCTGGTCGCAGAAAAAACGAACCGGGCCGCCAGGGCCGACAGCACAAAACCTACCAGACCCACATTCAAAACCGAGATCACGTTTTTGAGGATCAGGTTATCGAGCGGCAGGTTGACGATATTAAAAATATAGACGATCACCAGAGCGGCCAGGATAAATATTTGCGACCATTGGGAAGGGTCTCTCATAAATATAAGAATATCTTTCAGGAGAAGCGCCCTCTGACCGGAAGCGAGGGGCAATTTTCCAAGGAGGCCGGAGCGGCGCCCGCCGCTTTTAACCGTTTGTTCGCGGGGAGCGTTTTTTACTTCCTGATAAGCCTGCCAACCGATGAAATAAATCCTGCGGCTGACCCACCAGAAAATCAGGCCAACCGCCAACGCCGCGCCATAAAGATACAGCAACTGCCACAGGGCCTGACCGGTTTTCCCCTCCGCCCAACCTGAAATTCCGAGAGTCATCCAACTGTTGGGCATGAATCCGAATTCCGGCACTTTCAAACTGTCCACGAAAGCGATAATGGATTCGTCGGAAACCTTCTTATCGAAAAATTTTTCCGGTGAAAGAAAACGGAAGAACATAATCATCCCCGCCAGAAAGAACAATCCCAGAAACGACAGCACCTGGTACGCCTTTTCAGTGGGAAAATACCGCATGAGAACCATGATCCCGAGAATTCCCACCAGAGTGGGAATCGCCACAAACGGTGGAAAAGCGGCGGCGAGATAAAAATAGTACCCCCATTCCACATGAAAATAATGGCCGTACGCCACAAAGATGGGCAGTGCAAAAATCCATACCACCCAGGAAGCGTTGATGAGCGTTTGAACCGACCGGACCCGAATGATCGACCCTTTGCTCACCGGCTGGGAATGCAGAAAATCCAGATCCGATGAAATGTAATAGATGGACAGCGAAGCGACGATACTGGAAAACAGAACCATGATGAGCAGGGTGAGGAAAACCACGTTCAGCAATTGGAAGATCAGTTCCTCACCCACCTTCAGGGGCAATTCATCCAGATACCGGATCATCCGGTGGAAGAAGGCAAAATTGGCGGCGATAAAAATACCGCCGAGGATCAGGATCAATCCCCGCCGGCTCCATTTGTCGGGAGCCGGATGCACAAATTGGTTCTTCAAAAACAACCACCGCACCCGGAACAATTTATAGGTATCCGTTCCAGCCAGCATGTGACAACTCTCATAAGATTCGGGATAATTTCGTGGAGCTGTTAAGCTTGTCCTTTAAGGATAAGGGGTTTTCGCCCGATGGCCACTCCTAAAATCCATCCCGCCTGATGGCCCTTATCCAAACCTTCAAAGAAATCGGTATAAACCGTCAATTTGTGAAATAAATTGTGTTTTTAAAGTATCTTTAATGAGTAGGGTTTGCGCTCAGAAAGATGGGCCTTGACGGACCCCGACCGCCTTGATAGATTGACGGTTCAGCAGAAATTGAATTTTGGGTTTTTATGAGTATTTGCAGTAAGAAAATCAAGTGGTTGTCCCTGGCCATCCATTTTACGGCGGTATGGTTTGCGGCCGGTTCTCCAGCCCCTCTCTGGGCCGGACAAACTTATGATGAAGCCATTCACAAGGCCACCGTTCTGAGCCAGACGGGGGAATGGCAAGGCGCTATTCTGGAATTTCAAAAGGCCTTGCAGGAAAAACCCGACGACGCCATGGCGCAGGCCAATCTGGGAGTGGCGCTCAGCCGGGTCAACCGGCACAAGGATGCCCTTTTGGCTTTTCAAAAAGCGCTGGAGTTGGGTTATGACAATGCCAACTTCCGGTATTTCCGCGGGCTTTCCCTGGCCAAGCTGGGCCTTTTGGAAGATGCCGCCCAGGAAATGGAGACCGCCCTCCAAAAAGATTCACGCATGGTTCACGCGGATTACGATCTGGGTTTGATTTACCATCAGCTGGGGCGGGACGACAAGGCCCGTGAACGCGTCGATATCCTTTATAAAAGAAACTACAAACTCGCCAAAAAACTGCACGATCAAATCCCGCTCGATTATAAAATCATGTCGGTCGATCAGGGAGGCACCCTGACGGGAAAGGTCCACCTTACCGGGATCGTTCCCAAACCCCGGGCCTTTCATTTAATCCATGCCCCTAATATCGAGTATTGTTCCCGCATGTCCGACGGCAAGGGGAATCGGATTTTGTACGACTTCACGGTGTCCAGGATGGGAGGGCTCAAGGATACGGTCATCGCCATCCAGGGAATTAAAAAAGGCAAACCGTTTCCCCGAAAAATGTTAAGCATCCGTCTTAATCGGTGCAGCGCGGACAAGTATGTGATCGGCATCAAGAACGGGGAAAATTTTCTGGTGGAAAATACCGACCCCATCAAACACGAAATCGCCACCTATGAAATTTATGGGCCGCACCGGAACCAGACCAGCCACAAAAGCATCATGCCGGTCAACTCGCAGGTGCGCTCCGCCTTCATCAAACCCGGCGCTCCAGAATTCATCCTCAAGTGTAACCTCCATCCCTTTCTGCAAACCCGGGGCACTATCGTCGATAACCCGTATTTTGTGATCAGCGATGCGGAAGGTAATTTCAGCATGGAACATATCCCGCCCGGCACCTACGAGGTGACGGCCTGGCATCCGTTCGTACCCGTGCAGACGGGCACCGTCACCATAGCGGCGGGTGAGACGGCGCAATTGAATTTTACTTTCAAGGGAGAAGACGCCCGGAGAAAACTCTATCACGATGACACCGAGGGGTATCGCTATAATACCTGGTTCGACAGTGGTGTGACTTTTTATGGGGACCCCCGGGTCGACGATCCGGTGGAGGTTCTGCAGGAATTCGACAACAGCCAACGGTACGTCGAAGACTTGAAGCCCTTCTAACGCTCTTCCACCTTCCGCTTTTGATTTCCTTTACAGCTTACTGAACTTCAATTATCTGGAGGCTTTCAATACGAGGGTCTTCAGTTTGTGGAGGCGTTGCGCTTTTTGCGCGGCGGCGCGGGCGTTCGCCTGGGTCTGGTATTTCCCCAGAAATACCCGATACCAGCGGCCTTTGGTTTGGGACACCTGCACGCTCATGACAAAGGCGCGATACCCCTTGCGCTTGAGTTTGGATGCCAGCGCGCGGGCATGAGTTAACTTTTTAAAGGAGGAGACCTGAACCATGTACGGTCTAAGGGGAATTGCAGACGGAACGGCACGCTTGGCGGAACTTGACGGTGCTGTTGAAGGAGTAACCTTTTTCCGGGGAACCGTAACCGGTGCGGCACGCCTGGCGGAACTCGGCGGCGCTGTGGGAGGAGCGACCTTTTTCTTCGGTTCATCCTTCATTAATGCGTCGAGCCTGTTGATAATATCCTGGTACGAAGCCTCCTGATAGGAAGCGGAAGGCGGCTTCCCGGCGCCCCCATCCGGCTCCTTGTACGAAGTCTGATAGGAAGGGGGAGACGGTTGCACGGCACTTCCATCCGGCTCCTGGTACGAAGCCAGAATTACGTGTGGTTCGTCGATCACCTTTTCCACTCCATCCACCCAAGAGTGAACGGTTTTTTTCATGACCTTGACCTTGCCGTCGAGATCGACATACCGATCCATGGCCGCGTCACCCAGGGTTTCAAAAAAGGTGTAATCGTAATTTTTAATGGGAGCCGGCACAATTTCTTTTACTGTTCTGAAAAAAGATTTGGCTTTTACCGCGCGGTCCTTCTTGACCCTCTGGAATTGTTGCTCGGATTCACTGCCCAGAAATGAGAACAGGTTATTCT
This sequence comes from uncultured Nitrospinaceae bacterium, assembly GCA_965372625.1. Lineage (GTDB taxonomy): Bacteria > Nitrospinota > Nitrospinia > Nitrospinales > Nitrospinaceae > SZUA-226. The sequence continues at coordinate 2,294 of CBDVDB010000122.1, read as the reverse complement.
CACCGGCGTAATACATGGCCCAACCCAGGGCACCCACCAATCCCAGCAAAAACGCTTTTTTCAGAAATCCCATGACTCCGCCCGCCTTTTGCATCGAATATGATCCCTTTAAAACCACAGGGAGGAAAATTGATATCAAAATTATACCAATTTATTCAATAGTTTATAGGATTTTTTTTGAGGGGTCAAGGGGGGTGCGTAAACCGGCAAAATCGCTTACATTTTGTCCGGGGCGGAGACGCCGAGGATTCCCAGACCGCTGGCGATAATATTTCTAAGGAAATCCAGCAGATACAGCCGGGCCAGGGTCAATTCCCGGTTATCGGTGACGAAGCGGTGCTGTTTGTAATAGCTGTGGAAAATGGCCACCAGCTCCTGCAGGTAAAAAGCGATGCGGTGGATCTCCAGCGTCAGGGCGCTTTTCTCGATACACTCCGGGTAGGCCAGAATTTTTTTGATCAGGGCGAACTCTTCGTCCTCTTTCAGTAAAGAAAGGTCGATAGCCGACGGGTCCAAAGCGGGAACCCCCTGCTCTTCGGCGGTGCGGAACACACTGCATATCCTGGCATGAGCGTATTGAATATAGTACACCGGGTTTTCGGGCGACTCCTTCTTGGCCAGATCCAGATCGAAGTCGAGATGGCTGTCCGAACTGCGCATCAGAAAAAAGAAGCGTGTGGCATCGACCCCCACTTCCGCCACCACATCGGCCAGGGTCTCAAATTCTCCCGAGCGGGTGGACATGGAAACCTTCTGCCCTCTCCGTTTCAAAGCCACGAACTGTATCAGCAAAACTTTGAACGCTTCCTGATCGTAGCCCATGGCCTGGAGGACCGACTGCATGCGCGGCACATATCCATGGTGGTCCGCGCCCCACAAATCCAGAATGAGGTCGTATCCCCGGTCCACCTTGTTCTTGTGATAGGCGATATCAGAGCAAAAGTATGTTCGCTCACCGCCCTGTTTGATGATGACCCGGTCGGCATCGTCCTTGAACCCGGAAGTCTTGACCCAGGTAGCGCCGTCCTTCTCATAAACAAAACCCTTATCGCGGAGCCAGTCAATCGATTTATTAACCGAATCGTCTTCATCCAGACCCGCCTCGCTGAACCAGCGGTCGAACTCCACCCGGAAATCTTTTAAATCGCGGCGAATACCATCCAGAATCGAATCCTTGCTGAAAACCCTGAAAAACGTCAACGCATCCTCTTCCCCTTTGTCAAGATGACTGGAGCCGTCTTGATCAATTACCTTCTGCGCGATGTCTTTGATGTAATCTCCCTTGTAACCGTCCTCGGGAAACTCCACGTGTTTCCCCAAAAGTTCCTTGTAGCGCAGCCAGGTGGAGCGGCCCAGCGTGTTCATCTGGTTGCCGACGTCGTTGATGTAATACTCGGTCGACACGTCAAATCCGGCTTTTTTAAGGAGACCCGACAAGGCATGCCCCACCGCCGCGCCGCGGCCGTGCCCGACGTGGAGGGGTCCCGTCGGATTAGCGCTGACAAACTCCAGCAGAACTTTTTTATTCCTGCCGACGCCGGACTGGCCGAACTCCCGGCCCTGAAGAGCCGCTTCCCGAAAACGGGTCCGGTAAAACTCCGCCGACATTTTGATATTGATGAACCCCGGTCCCGCCACCCCGGCGGATTCGATGGAGTTCCCTGCTTCGTTTAAAAACCCGCAAATCGACTCAGCGATCACTTTCGGACTTTTCTTTTCCGAGCGCGCCAACTGCATCGCCAGGGTGGTGGCGAAATCCCCCAGCTTTTCATCCTTGGGTTCTTCGATGATGATTTCGGGCATCACCGGCAAACTCAGGTCACCCTTTTCTTTCGCCCGGGTGAGAGCATCCGCGATCAGATTTTTTACAGTTTCCTTCATAGGTCCAAACCATTTTATAAAAATAAAAAATTCAGTTTTGCTGAAAAAATTAAATCGTTGGAGGGATGAGAATAGATAAATTTAAAGAAAGGATTACTTGGATGGCTCGCGGATCGCTTCGATTTGAGTTTCCATCTCTTTTTCCAATTGTTCTTTTTCTTCCGCAAATTCCTGCTTCAATTTTTCCGACTCCATTCCCAACAACTCCGGTGGAGTCCGCTCGTCAAGGTAGTTCAACTTATGCTGAAGGGTGATATCCTTGTCAGCGATTTTTGCTTTGAATTCCCTGCGAATTTCGGCAATATCTTTTTTCTGCCGGGCAGTCAGCTTTTTTCGTTTTTTGACCTCGGGAACCAGTTTGTCGGATTTCTCCATACTGATTTCCCATGCGCTTTTTAATCCGGACATCTTGA
>CBDVDB010000121.1:0-6581 GCA_965372625.1 uncultured Nitrospinaceae bacterium | reverse complement strand
CGCAAACTGCGCATCAAAAGCGTCAGCGACTCCTACGAATCCGCCGGACTGTAAAGAAGGGGGGAATTTGCTCCGAGCCTTTACCGGTTGCGCACAGGACTCATCAATTGCCATTAACCGTCAGCCAGTTGCCTCCCTCGCTAGAGGGCGGATTTCCTGTAATTTTTCCCCGGTCCCCGCGACAAACAACAAGCCGGTTTGCTATTATTTACCGTTACCAGTTGAACTGGAAACCCGATTTCTGATAGGCTCGTACCATGAATCTCGCCCCTCAAATACCCGTTCCGGATAACGCGCCGCAGATTGCGAAGATACCGGAAGTGCCGATGGCGGGTCTCGATACGTTGTGGCTCCAGATCGGCGGCACGGTGTGCAACCTGACCTGCACCCACTGCTTTATCAGCTGCACGCCGCAGAACGACAACCATCCTTTGATGACGCTGAAACAGGTGAAGCGCCATCTGGAGGAATCGCGGCATCTCGGCATCCAGGATTATTACATCACCGGCGGCGAAGTGTTTCTCAATCTGGAGCTGTTTGAAATTTATGAAGCGATCCTCGCGCACGGTCCCTGCACCACGCTGACCAACGGCCTGCTGATCAGCAAAGAAAAAGCGCGGGAACTGGCGGCCCTGCAATCCCGCGCCCCCAACAAACTACACTTCCGGGTCAGTCTCGACAGTCTGGATGCCCAGGAAAATGACGCCATCCGCGGCAAAAACTCTTTCAAGCTGGCCTTGCGCGGCATCCGGTATCTCGCGGAAGCGGGGTTCCCGACGCATCTGACCATGGTGCGCAGTTGGGACGATGAGGAAGATCCCGCAATGGAAGTCAAAGCACTGGCGTTCATGCGGGAGCATGGCGTGCCCCACCCGCAGATCAAATTCCTTCCCGGCTTTCTGATGGGCGAGCTGGCAGTCAATGAGCGCGAGTACCATCCCAACGAACGCGTCACGGAACAATGTTTTGAAAACTATCCCATCACCAACCTGCAATGCGCCAACTCGCGAATGGTGACCTCCAAGGGGGTGTATGTGTGCCCCATCCTGATCGAAGAAGACCCGGCGCGCATGGGCGACACCATCGAAGAAACTCTTCATTCATTCCCGCTCTACCACTCCGCGTGTTATACTTGTAGAGTTTCCGGCATGAGTTGTAAGAGCTGACCACTTCCTGGGAGGAAGGCAACAATGTCAACGATCCAATCCACAATGGTGCCGCTCGGCACTCCAGCACCCGGTTTCAGCCTGCCCGGCACGGACCATAAAACTTATACCCTGATGAACTTTGGGGACAAAAAAGTCCTGGTCATCATTTTCATGTGCAACCACTGCCCTTACGTGCAGGCGGTGCTGAGGCGATTGATCAACCTGCAAAACGAATACGCGGAACAGTCGGTGCAGCTGGTGGGGATCAACGTCAACGATGCCGTAAAATATCCCGAGGATTCGCCGGACGAGATGCGGGCGCTGGCCGAGAAAAAAAAGCTGCCCTTTCCCTACCTGTTCGATGCCACCCAGGAATCCGCCAAAGCCTATGACGCGGTGTGCACTCCGGACATTTATGTTTACGGAATCGAAAGAACACTGAAGTACCGCGGCCGCATCGACGACAATTGGCAGCACCCGGACGAAATCACCTGTCACGATTTGAAAGATGCCATCGAAGCCCTGCTCGCCGACCAACCGGTCAACAGCAAACAGATACCCTCCGTAGGTTGTTCCATCAAGTGGAAAGAATAATACATTAAGGCAGGAGTCAACCGTTCAGACTTCTTTGGTTTCGCTTCCGAACAGGTTGAGTTGAACCGGCTGGGGACCTTTGCCGTCCACCGGCACCGCGTAATTGCCATCGAAGCAGGCCGCGCAGTAAGAGGACTTCTCGCCATTCATAATTTCCATCATGTTGTCGATTTCGAGATACTCCAGTGTATCGGCGGTGATGTACCGGCGGGTCTCCTCCAGGGTGTGTTTGGAGGCGATGAGTTCTTCGCGGTTCGGGGTGTCGATGCCGTAATAGCAGGGATACAACGTAGGGGGCGAACTGATGCGCACGTGCACCTCCTTCGCTCCCGCCTCCCTCAGCATCTTGACGATTTTCCGGCTGGTGGTTCCGCGCACGATCGAGTCGTCGATAATAACCACGCGCTTGTCCTTGATGATCTGTTTGACGGCGTTCAGCTTCACCTTCACGCCGAAATGCCGAATCTGGGATTTGGGTTCGATAAATGTGCGGCCGACGTAATGGTTGCGGATGAGCCCCATTTCAAAAGGAATGCCCGACTCCTCGGAAAACCCGAGCGCGGATATATTACCCGAGTCGGGAACGGGCACCACGATATCCGCCTCCACCGGCGCCTGACGGGCCAACGCCACGCCCATCCGCTTGCGCACCGAATACACATGCTCGCCGAATAGAAAGCTGTCGGGCCGCGCGAAATAAATATGTTCAAAAACACAGCGCCGGGAATCCATCCGCCGGAACGGGAAAAACGAGCTCAATCCGTTTTCGTTGATCAGCAATACCTCGCCGGGTTCGATCTCGCGGATGAACTCGGCTTCGATCAGATCCATGACACAGGATTCCGAAGCCACGATATACGCCCCGTCCAGCTTACCCAGGCAAAGCGGACGGAACCCGTAGGGATCGCGTGCGGCGACGATTTCCTTTTCCGTCATCAACGCCAGCGAGTAGGCGCCGTTGACCGCCAGCAAAGCCTCCACCACCTGCTCCACAAATGTTTCGGAATGCGAATGGGCGATCAGGTGAACGATCACCTCGCTGTCGTTGGTGGATTGGAAAATCGCGCCTTCTTCGACGAGGGCCTCGCGGATCATGTTGGCGTTGACCAGATTACCGTTATGCGCCAGCGCCAGCGAACCCTTGGCGTAGTTGATCAGGCAGGGTTGCGCGTTCATGATCTTGCTCTCCCCGGAGGTGGAATACCGGTTGTGGGCCAACGCCATTTTACCGGGCAGACGTTTGATGCGCTTGGTGCTGAACACATCCGCTACCAGGCCCATGCCGACTTCACGGTACATCTGACCTTTGTCGGTAGAGGTAATCCCGGCGCTTTCCTGCCCCCGGTGCTGAAGGGCGTACAACCCCAGATACGCCAGGTTGGCCGCCTCCGGATGACCGTACACCGCCACCACCCCGCACTCATCGTGAAACTTGTCGTTGTCAGGCCAATCGATTTCCATACCGGCTCAAGGAATATTTCCAGATATCCTCCAACACGGGGATATCTTCATTGATAAATTCTTTCTCGTTGATCTTGATCTGAAATGCTGGACCCCCAACCTGCCCCAAAACGGAAAAGGCAACGCCGGCTTTCTTCGCCAGGGTTTCAATCGACTGCGAACGCTCTTCCGGAAACGAAATCACGATCCGCGACTGGGATTCCCCGAACAACAGGGCATCCGCGCGTATCGAACCCTTCAATGCAATCGCCGCGCCCACCGGTTTCGGTCCGGTGAAACAGGATTCGGCCAACGCCACCGCCAATCCACCCTCGGAACAATCGTGCGCCGAGGCAATCGATTGCCGGTGGATCAATTCCAGACACAATCGCTGGACCGCTTGCTCATCTTTCAGATTCAACCGCGGCGGCTGGCCGCGGCATTCGTTCCAGAACAGTTTCTGATATTCACTACCGCCCATCTCTTCACGCGTTGTCCCGAGCAGGCCGATCACATGCCCGTCCTGCTTGAACCCCTGCGCGCAATGCAGTGACCGGTCTGCCATCAGCCCGACCACTGCGATGGTCGGCGTGGGATAGATAGCTTCGCCTTTCGTCTCATTATAGAGACTGACATTGCCGCTGACCACCGGAATATCAAAGAAACGGCAGGCATCGCCCAACCCGCGCACTGCTTCCTGGAATTGCCACATGATCTCCGGATTTTCCGGATTGCCGAAATTGAGGCAATTGGTGACGCCGATCGGTTCCGCGCCGGCGCACACCACATTTCGGCAGGCCTCCGCCACGGCGATCTGCGCCCCGGTATAGGGATCGAGATAACCGTAGCGCGGGTTGCAATCCACCGACAATGCCAGCGCCTTGTCCGTTTCCGGGACGCGCAGGACCGCCGCGTCCGACCCCGGCAGAACCAGCGTGTTCAGGCGCACCATGTGGTCGTATTGTTCGTACACATACTGTTTTGAGGCGATGGTGGGCGAAGCCAGAAGCCCCTTCAAAGCCTCCAAGCCCTGGACCAAAATTTCGCGGGACGACAGGTCCAAAATCCCCACCTCAGCCAGATAACTTGGCTTTTGGGTCGGGCGGTCGCATTTCAGGGCGCCGGTCACCACCGCCGCGATGGGGAGACTGACCACCTCTGCGCCGTTTTCCCGGGCGCGATAGAAACCGTCGTCGGTCACCCGTCCGATCACCGCCACATCCAGATCCCATTTTTTAAAAATAGCGAGGGCGTCCTCTTCATGCCCCTTTTCGACCACGAACAGCATGCGTTCCTGCGATTCGGACAGCATGATCTCATACGCGTTCATGCCCGCCTCGCGCCGTGGCACCTGGTCGAGATCGATCTCGATACCCATGCCGGCGCGTTCCGCCATCTCAAACGAGGACGACGACAACCCCGCCGCGCCCATGTCCTGCACGCCGACCACCCAGTCGTGTTTCATGATTTCGAGGCAGGCCTCCAATAATAACTTTTCGGTAAAGGGGTCGCCGACTTGAACCGTCGGGCGTTTTTCTTCGGTGGCATCGTCGAACTCCGCCGAGGCCATACTGGCGCCGTGGATGCCGTCGCGCCCGGTTTTGGCGCCGACGTACAACAGCGCGTTGCCGACGCCCGAAGCCGTGCCGAGAAAAATCCGGTCGGCCTTGGCGAGGCCCAGGCAGAACGCATTGACGAGGATGTTGCCGTTGTAACAGGCATCGAAGTAAATATCGCCGCCCACCGTCGGCACGCCGACGCAATTGCCGTAATCGGAAATTCCCTTCACCACACCGTTGAGCAGATAGCGGGTTTTTTCATGGTCCGGGTCGCCGAAGCGGAGCGAATCGAGCAAGGCAATCGGCCGCGCGCCCATGGTGAACACGTCGCGCATGATGCCGCCCACCCCCGTCGCCGCGCCCTGATGCGGCTCGATGAATGAGGGGTGGTTGTGGCTTTCGATTTTGAACACCGCCGCCAGGCCGTCGCCGATATCGATCACCCCGGCGTTCTCCCCCGGTCCCTGAATCACGCGCGGCCCTTCGGTCGGCAGGGTCTTGAGATGCGGGCGCGAACTCTTGTAACTGCAATGCTCGCTCCACATCGCCGAAAAAATTCCCAGCTCGACCAGGTTCGGGTCGCGCCCCAAAAGCTCCTGAATGCGGGCGTACTCCTCCGGCGAGAGGCCGTGCTCGGCCACGATTTCCGGGGTAATGGCGATGGGAGTGGAGGCCGTCATGAAGGGGTTAAGCTCGATTCGATCATCGATTGAAATATCATCCGCCCGTCGACCTCCGGCCACAAGGGGTCGGCACAGCGTTCGGGATGCGGCATCATGCCCATTACGTTTTTGGAGGCGTTGGTCACTCCGGCGATATGGTCGAGCGAGCCGTTCGGGTTGGCCGCATCCGCAGTGTTGCCCCCGGCATCGCAGTAGCGGAAGATAACTTGTCCGTTGCCGGTGATCCGTTTCAGGGTTTCATCATCGGCGTAATAGCGGCCCTGGCCGTGGTTGATCGGTATCTTCAGCACTTGTCCCGGTTGGCATTGGGAGGTGAACGGCGTGTCGTTGTTCTCCACGCGGATGCTCAGGTTTTTGCAGATGAATTTCTGGCCGGCGTTGTCCATCAGCACGCCGGGGAGCAGGCCGGACTCCACCAGTATCTGGAAGCCGTTGCAGATGCCCAGCACGCGGCCGCCCTGGTTGGCGTAATCGATCACCGATTTCATGATGGGGGAAAAGCGGGCGATGGCGCCGGGGCGCAGGTAATCGCCGTAGGAAAAACCGCCCGGCAGAATGATGAAATCGAAAGCGTTCAGCGCCTCGTCCTTGTGCCAGATCCAGTGCGTGTCCAGTTTCAGGATATGTTTCAGGATGTGGTAGCAGTCGTGGTCGCAGTTGGAACCGGGAAATACGACGATACCGCACTTCATGATGGCCTCCGGCAACGGAAAATCACTCCGCCGGCTCCAGCGTGAAGCGGTAGGATTCGATCACCGTGTTGGCCAGCAGTTTTTCGCACATTTCGGTAACGCGGGTCCGGGCCTCCTGCTCGGAGATTCCCTTCAGGAAAACCTCCATGTACTTGCCGAGACGCACGTCCTCCACTTCGGAATACCCGAGATCGCTGAGGGCATGATGCACCGCCTTGCCCTGGGAGTCGAGCACCCCTTTTTTTAAGGTCACGTAAATTTTAGCGAGCATGCGCCTGCGGTATCATTAGAGACAAGAATAGTGGCCCGGAGCGGGCTTCGGAAGAGCCATATGACCAAAAACGACCCGATAACTTCAATTGTTGCCAATCACCGCCAACATATCACAGAACCCCGGCCAATTCCAGCGTGACGCCCGGCCGCTCCGCGAAGTCCGATTATGGAAGGTCCGATTATGGACGGGGC
>CBDVDB010000120.1:0-6666 GCA_965372625.1 uncultured Nitrospinaceae bacterium | reverse complement strand
CACCACTACCGAGAACACGGCGAACAGGCTTTCCGGCGAACATTTATCGAGCGTGTCCGCCAACGTATGCCAGTGGGGGTAATCAAAATCGATCAGCACCGCCGCCGGCACGCCGATTTTTATAAAAGGCAGATGGTCGTCCCGCACGGTATACCTGGGCCGGGCCTGAAACTGGGAGATTTTCATCTGGTCCGCGGTTTCAAAAATAATTTTAAGCAGCCACGAGGCGTTTTCCGCTGAGTAGGTCTCGCGAATAATTTCCAAATCCTTATCACCCACCATATCGATGATCAACACGGCATAAGGCCATTGTGTCCGGTTGGTTTTCTGCAATTGCGCGGCGTAGTGTTTGGAACCGAGGAAATAATCGGGAGAACCTTCGGCCCCATAATCCTCTCCGTCAAAAAACACCAGGCGTACCGGCCTCTCCGGTTTGTGGGCGTGCAGGTATTGCGCCAGCGCCAGCAGTACGGCGGTGCCCGACCCACCATCGTTGGCGCCTAAAATGGGCATCCGCTGGGCCAGCGGGCTGGTTTCTTTATCGGCAAACGGGCGGGTATCGTAATGCGTCCCGAGGAGCAGTGGCGCTTTCTTTAATTTGCCATGAAACACCAGTTCGATATTGACCATCTTCACGGCCGGTCCACCGGGCTTCTGGAAGCTAAACTCCTGCTCGCGGATTTCGTCGGCATATTTCTTACCGACTCGCTTGATATAGGTGCGCAATTTATCGAGCGCCGGGCTTCCCGGCGGACGAGGGCCGAAGGCGCATACCGCCTCCAGATGGTTCCACAGCGTTTTGGAGTAACCCGCAAGGCCGCCGGAAATTGCCGTTCCCGGCAGGCAGGACACGGTGAGAAAAGCCACGAGAACAATCAGCCGGAAAGTTTTTGAGAACGTTGACCCCATTACTCCCATCCTTTGCTAGCGTTTTTGGCGCCAATGAGAATTCAAATAATCTTCCAGGATTTCCCGGTGGTCGAAGGCCATGGACTCCGGCAGTTGGTCCAGGGGATACACTGCGCAGGCTTTGGCGTCGTCCTCCGCCTTTGGCGTTCCTGTAGCGCGTGCCACGAAAACGGTTGAAATACAATGCATTCGGGGATCGCGATCGGGCTCGGAATAGGTATGAAACTGCCCCAGCAATTCCACCTCCAGACAGGTCTCCTCTTTGGCTTCACGCACCGCCGCCTGCTCCAGCGATTCTCCATAATCGACGAATCCGCCCGGCAACGCCCAACCCGGGGGCGGATTCAATCGCTCGATCAGCACCACCCCCTGGCCCGCAATTTCAATAATCAGGTCGACGGCCGGCAGCGGATTTTTATAAGCCATAATTAGTTGAATTTTTTGAGGTTAACTTTCCCAACACACCACGTCCGGTTTTTTCTTGTTCAATTCGAAGGAAAAAAATCCAAAATTTACCCCGTATTGACAACTTCCCAAAATACAGTTATCTTGACAGGGTGAGGCCTGAATGTGGGAGAAATCCCATAAATTAAAGGCCTCCGGGCTTAAGTTTTGGCCCTGGAAACCGATAAATCTGTTGAAGGTACACCTGTCGGCAGGGGTCGGCCGGACAGACCGGTTTCCTCCTAAATTTTTGGAGTGGTCAAACTCATGGAAATCCCAGGCAACGAGTTTCGTATCAAAAATAAAACCGTCCAGGACCGGATGGATGTAGCCGGCAAGAAAGCGGCCCATCAGAAATCCGAACCCGCCTCCGCCAGCCCGGCATCCGGGGGTGAGCAGATTGCTTTGTCTCAAAAAGCCAAGGGCATCCAAAAAGCCCTGGAGACGGTCCAAGCCTCGCCGGATATCCGTTCTGAAAAAGTCGCTGAGATCAAAAGCCAGATCGCCAGCAATACCTACAATATCGACAGCGAAGCCCTCGCCGAGAAAATCCTGCAGGAAATCATCACCGAATCCCAGTTCATCGAGTAATCGGAATCCCCTTATAAAACCGCTTGCCCAACTGTTTCAGGTATGTTAGCATTCCCCTCTTCTGCAGACAAAGAAATCAGGTAAAGGAGTATTCTCTAATGTCCAAACGATGTGAAGTGTGTGACAAAGGCCCGATGTTCGGGAATAACGTCAGTCACGCTAATAATACCACCCGGCGGAGGTGGAACCCCAATCTGAAAAAATTGCGGGTCCTGTATAAAGGCGCGATTAAAACCATGAAGATCTGCACCCGTTGCCTCAAAGGCAGCAAAGTCGTACGGGTTCCGGTCAGTTAACCCATAGTCCCGTTTCTCCGGAAGACTCCGCATTGTCCTCTCTGCTCTCCTCTTGTTTTTTCTTGGACATCTTTTTGCTGTATTCCCTGACGCGTTCGACGTGAATCACCCCCGATATTTTTCTCAGGGCGTCCAGGGTCCGGTTGAGGTGGTCCAGATCCCGTATCTCCAGGCTTAAATCAAAATAAGCGCGTTTCAGGGCACTGGTTTGAACGTTGGCCCGGGTCATGTTGACGTCGCACTTGGAAACGGTGTCACTGATTTTCGCCAGGAGGCCGGGCTTATCTTCGGTGACAATAGAAATTCGCGCGGGAAAATGCCTCTTGTGGGACGTATCCCATTCCACTTCAACCAGGCGTTCGGTTTCCCCGGCCAATGACATCATGCTGGGGCAATCGACACTGTGAATCGATACTCCGCGCCCGCGGGTGATGTAACCGATGATCGTATCCCCCGGTACCGGATTACAGCATTTGCCGATTCTCAGCATCATGTCCTCACCAAAGCTCTTCACTTTGATGCCACTGGGACCCCGGCCCCCGGCCGAAGGTTCGCTGACCTTGACCTTTGCGGCCTGTTTATCGAAGGCTTCCAGCGTATCTTTGGGCAACAGCTTATCCACCACATTGCGAACCGACGTTTTGCCGAACCCGATTCCCATGAACAGGTTGTCCAGGGTATTAAACCCGCTCGCATGAATGGCCTCGTCCAGATTTTTTCCTTTTAATACTTCGGCGGGACTGAACCCGTATTTGCGGATCTCCGTTTCCAGAATTTCCCGTCCCAATTCCAGGCTCTTCTGACGCTCCCGGTGGTTGATGTAGTGAATAATTTTACTGCGGGCCTTTGAGGTTTTGACAAACATCAGCCAGTCGCGGCTGGGGTGCTTTTGCTTGGAGGTCATGATATCCACCCGGTCGCCGTTCTTTAATTTATATTTCAGTGTGACTATTTTGCCGTTGACCTTGGCCGCCAGACAATGGTTGCCGATGTCGGTATGCACCTGATAGGCGAAATCCACCGGCGTGGCGCCGCGCGGCAGGGCGATCACTTCTCCCCGGGGAGTGAACACATAAACTTCCTGGAAAAACAAATCCACTTTGAACGCGTTGAGAAAGTCTTTCGGATTTTTGATTTCCGATTGCGATTCCAGCAAATGCCGGACCCAGCTCAAATGATCTTCATGCTTACTGGTTTTTCCGCCATCCTTGTAATGCCAATGCGCCGCAATGCCTTCCTCCGCCACCTTATGCATCTCCTTGCTGCGTATCTGCACCTCGACCCTCTGGCCTTTGGGACCGTTCACGGTGGTGTGCAGGGACTGGTACATGTTGGGCTTGGGCATGGCGATGTAGTCCTTGAATTTTCCCGGAATGGGGCGCCACAACGAATGAACCAGGCCCAGCGTTGCGTAACAATCCTTGACCGAATGCGTGATGACCCGCACTCCGATCAGATCGTACACATCCTCCAGGTCGATCTGCTGGAGCATCATTTTTTTGTAGATACTGTAATAATGTTTGGACCGCCCGGTAACCACCCCTTCGATTTGTGCCGAGCCCAACTCCTTCTCCAACGCCTGGGAGACGGATTGAACCAGCGCTTGACGGTCCTCCTCCCCATGATCCATCCGGTCCACGACGGATTTGAATTTCTCCGGACTGACGTATTGAAAGGACCCATCTTCCAACTCCGCCTTCAACCAGCCGATGCCCAGCCGGTTGGCGATGGGCGCATAAATATCGAGAGTTTCCTTGGAAATGCGGCGCTGTTGCTCGGGGGAAAGGGATTCCAGCGTCTGCAGGTTGTGCGCCCGGTCCGCCAGTTTGATCATCACGACGCGAATATCATGCGCCATCGCCAGAATCATTTTCCGGTAATTTTCCGCCTGCTTTTCTTCCCAACTGCCAAACTGGACCTGGCTGATCTTGGTCACGCCGTCGACCATGTGAAAAATCTCATCCCCGAACAGCTCTTGTATCTCCTCGGCGGTGGCCAGGGTGTCTTCCAACGTATCGTGCAGGAGCCCCGCCGCCACGGTTTTTTCGTCCATCTTCAACCGCGTCAGGTTGTAGGCCACTTCTATCGGATGGGACAAATACACTTCTCCGGATTGCCGACTCTGCCCCCGGTGCGCCTTCGCGGAAAAAACATAGGCATCCAGGATAATGTCGATTTCCGCCTCTGGATGGTACGCTAATACCGCATCGGTGATTTCATCTAATGGACGCATTAAAATTCAGCCTCGTTCACTTTAAATATCCCAGGGCCGGGACAGGGATCATTTTAACCAAATCCCTTATATCTTATAGATTTAACCCTATTGAAAGCATATTCCGAACCGGCCTTGGTGTCAATTTACTTTTATCCCCCGGCGGTTTCTGTGTAGGATGTGGGACGCCTCGGCCCGACATGAAGGCATCGCCAATCAACCTCCCCGCTTCTGATGCAAACTAAGGAAAAAATAAAAACCCGCCGCTCCCTGGACGATTCCATCCAGTACATCAAAGGCGTCGGCCCCAAGCGCGCCCTACTGCTTCACAAGCTGGGGCTGGCAACAGTCGAACACTGCCTGAACTTCATTCCCCACCGCTATGAGGACCGGAGCCGGGTCAAAAAAATCGGTGAGCTGGTCGAAGGCGAACAAATCACTTTTCAGGGCCGGGTTTCCGACGTCCATACTCAGCATCTCAGGCGCCGCCGGAAAATCCTCGAAGTGACGATTCAGGACGACACCGGAACTATTTGCCTCAAGTGGTTCAAGGCCAATGAAAAATACATGAAGGAACGTTATGTAGAGGGACGGTTGGTCATCGTGTCCGGCAAACCCACCCGCAACCGGTATGCCGGCGCGGGGCTGGAGATCATCCATCCCGACGTCGATATCAGCTTGGAGGAAGAGGCCGACCCGCTGGACATCGGCAACATCATTCCCATTTACCACACGACGGAAGGGCTTTATCAGAAGTCCCTGCGCGCCATCATGAAAACCCTGGTGAGCGGGTACGCTCCCCTGCTGGCAGAGTTTTTGCCGGGCGACCTCCGGCGGCGCAACCACCTGCCGGATCGCGCCACCGCTTTCAGCGAAACGCACTTTCCGCCGCTCGATGCGCAGGTGGATTTGCTCAAACAGTTCCGCACCGAAGCGCAGGTCCGCCTGGTATTCGAGGAGTTGTTTCTCCTGCAATTGGGACTGGCGTTCAAGCGCAAACACACGCAGGAGGAAGAACCGGGAACGCCGCTCCAGACGCGCGGCGATACTATTCAGCGCTTCATCGGACTCATGCAGTTCGAACTCACCGGCGCGCAGATCAAAGTGCTGGGGAGTATCATGGACGATCTGGAACTGAGCCGCCCGATGAACCGCCTGCTCCACGGCGATGTCGGCAGCGGCAAAACCATCGTCGCCCTGATCACCCTGCTCACCGCGGTCGACAACGGCATGCAGGGCGCGTTGATGGCGCCGACGGAACTGCTGGCGGAACAGCATTACCTGAACATCCTGCCCTATTGCGAAGCGCTGGGCATCAATCTCCAGCTGATGACCAGCGGACTGCCCGCCAAAGAGAAAAAAGCCGTACTGCAAAACATCCGGGAAGGCACGACTCACATCGCCGTCGGCACGCATGCGCTGATCCAGAAAGGCGTCGAGTTCCAAAACCTGGGGTTGGCGGTGATCGACGAGCAACACCGCTTCGGCGTCCTGCAACGCGAAGCGATCAGCAAAAAGGGCACCTACCCGCACGTGTTGGTGATGACCGCTACGCCCATCCCGCGCTCGCTCGCCATGACGCTCTACGGCGATATGGACGTCTCCGTGATCGACGAAATGCCGCCGGGCCGCCAACCCATCCAGACCAAACGCTATTACGAAAGCCAGCGCGACAAGGCGTACAACTTTCTCAAAAAAGAAATCGGCAAGGGACGCCAGGCCTATGTCGTCTGTCCGCTGATCGAAGAATCGGAAACCATGGACCTGAAAACGGTGCTGGAAGTGTACGAGGATCTCCAAAAACGGTTTCCGGATGCCGCGGTCGCCCTGATCCACGGCAGACTCAAAAAGGAAGAACGCCAGCGCATCATGGCCGATTTCAAAAAGGGCAAGGCGGATATCCTGGTGGCCACCACCGTCATCGAAGTGGGCATCGACGTGCCCAACGCCACGGTGATGCTGATCGAACACGCCGAACGCTTCGGCCTGGCGCAACTGCATCAACTGCGGGGCCGCGTCGGGCGGGGTAAGCACAACTCGTTTTGCCTGCTGGTGGCCTACCCGCCGCTGACGGATGACGGCAAACTGCGCGTCAAAGCCATGATGGATTCCTGCGACGGATTCAAAATCGCCGAGCAGGATTTACAGATTCGCGGTCCCGGCGATTTCATGGGCACGCGCCAGTCCGGCATGCCGTCGTTGCTGTTCGCCGAC
>CBDVDB010000119.1:0-6717 GCA_965372625.1 uncultured Nitrospinaceae bacterium | reverse complement strand
CTTCGGATGTCAAAGACCAAACTCGGGTTTCAATAATAATTGTGGGCCATTTTCTCCGATTTCCGAAATGCTTTATTCGGTTGGGCGCCGGTTGAAGGATCAGTATTCGATGAGTGAAATGATTCAGCACAATCATCTTTTTTGCTTCGGGCTGGGGTTTGCCGGTTCGACTCTGGCGCATAAGCTTCGGGCCGAGGGTTGGCGAGTTTCGGGAACCTGCCGCAAAAACGATCGAGAAAACTTCTGGGCCGAAGCGGGAGTGAAATCATTTGTATTTGACGGCGGGGAAGTTTCCGAAGGAGTTAAGAACGAGGTGCGCGAGGCCAGTCATGTGCTGGTGACCATTCCTCCGCAACCGGATGAAGGGGATGTGGTGCTCCGGCATTTTGAAAAATGTCTGACCGGGAACTCTCACCTGCAATGGCTCGGGTACCTGTCGACCACGGGAGTGTACGGCAACCGCGATGGTGACTGGGTAGACGAAACCTCCGAACTGCAACCGGAATTTGATCACCAAAAGCGGCGGGCCGAGGCCGAAGAGCAATGGCTGGGTCTTTACCGGGAGCATCGTGTTCCCGTTCATGTGTTTCGGCTGGCGGGAATTTACGGTCCGGGACGCAACCTTCTTGAGCGGGTCCGGCAGGGAATCGCCAAGCGCATCGATCAACCGGGGCTGGTGTTCAATCGTGTTCACGTGGAGGATGTGGCCCGGGTGTTGACCGCATCAATGGCCCGTCCCCGGCCGGGAGCGATTTATAATGTCAGCGATGATTTACCGGCGTCTCCCGCCGAAGCGGTGGCGTATGCCTGTGAGTTGTTGCATGTTGATCCACCGCTGCGGGTCTCATTGGAAGACGCGGGGCTCTCGGAAATGGCGCGCGGTTTTTATCTGACCAACAAAAAAGTGCGCAACCGGAAAATCAAAGACGAGCTTGAGGTGCAACTCCGGTATCCTGATTACAAGACCGGGTTGCTGTCGTTATTGGAAAGCGAACGGAAAGATTGAGAATTGATTATGGATGAGGAACTGTACCGCCTCATAGCGTTTGCCGGGTTTGGGGTCGTCGCGTTGTTGGCGTGGCTGACGGGCCGGCGCTCTCCGGTGAATTGGAAAACGGTGGGTGGCAGTGTGGGGCTTGCGTGGATATTGGGCGGCCTCACGTTCTGGCTGCCGTGGTCGCGGCAGGCGCTGAGTGGGCTCAACGATGTGTTGATCGCCATTCTGAATGTTTACCAGAAGGGCAATATCTTTTTGTTCGGGCCGCTGGCTATCGGCCCCGGGCAGGCGCTTCCGGATGGCACGGTTTCCATCGGGTTTGTGCTGGCCATGCAGGTACTGCCGGCGGTGATATTTTTTTCAGCGGTGGTGGCGGGGCTGTATTATTTGAAAATCATGCCCGCCATCGTTCGCGGGTTTGCCTGGCTGTTTTACCGGGTGATGGGAATCTCCGGCGCCGAGGCGCTTTCGGCTTCCGCCAATATTTTCGTCGGCATTGAATCCGGCCTGACGATTCGTCCTTACCTGGCGGCCATGACCCCATCGGAATTGTTGACGGTATTGACCTGCATGATGGCGACGGTGGCCAGCACCGTTATGGCCATTTACGTGATTGCCCTCAACGGCGTCTTTCCGGAAATCGCGGGACACCTGATTTCCGCCTCTATCATTTCCATTCCCTGCGCCATATGTATCAGCAAGCTTACTTTGCCTGAGGATCAGCAACCGCAAACTCTGGGGGATCTGCCCGCGGCCGTCGAAGTCCAGGCGTCTCCTGGCGATGAAGAACAAACTCAGTCCAACCTGATCGTGGTGTTGATCGATGGCGGCATGCAGGGAGTCAAAATGGCGGTCGGGATCGCTACCTTACTCATCGTGTTTTTGGGGTTGGAAGCGTTGGTGGACCTGGTTTTGGGATTGCTGCCGCAGATGGGAGGGGCGCCGTTATCCCTGACGCGGATTCTGGGTTGGATCGCGTGGCCGTTCACCGTGCTCATGGGATTGAAACCGGATGAATGGCAGACGGCGTCGCAGATCCTGGGCGCGCGGTTTGTGGAAACGGAAGTGACGGCTTATTTTAACCTGGCCGCGGTCCAGGGAGCGGCCTCGACCGCTCTAACTCCCCGGTCGCTGACGGTATTGACCTATGCCTTGTGCGGATTCGTGCACGTGGCCAGCATGGGAATTTTTGTAGGCGGGCTTTCGGCATTGGTCCCATCGCGTGTGCGGGATATTTCGCGGCTGGGATTTCGGGCTTTGTGGACTGCGTTTTTGGCCACCGTGCTGACCGGTTGCATTGCCGGGGTCATGGCCTGATCAGGGAGATGGCGCGGGGAACAGCGCTGACCACAAATGCCAGACAAAGGAAACTCCTATGAACAGGACTGCGATCAGCACAATGATTACGGAATAGCGGTCTTTCCTGCGTTGTTCCTGGGAAAGCTCGTCTTCATTTTCTGGTTGAGTCATGCCGTAAACCCTGGGGACAAGTGAATGGTTGCTGACCAAAATACTATGTTTTCCGGAAAGAAGTCCAGCCCCTGGGCGACCTCTGATAATAAATGAAAGGATTTTTTTATCAGGGATTCTGATGAAGGGTAATAATTTCCGGGAAATAAGAACCTCTTTAAGTAAATCAATTGCTTGAACTTCATTTCTTCCGGGTTGACTTAAAGAAAATCTCCTGAGGGCCCAATTTTCAAATGTTTTCGGTTTGCTATTTTTGTACCGAACCCGGCTTCCTAAAGGTGGTAACCCAATGCCATTCTTTTTTATAACAATTTGAATTTAAATGAGTTATATGGCCATCCTGAAATGATCTTGCCCAATTTTCCCAGATGGATTAAAATTTCATCGGTTGTATACCCCATAGGAGTTGAAGGGAAAATTCTGATGACGGGGAAGATGCGGCCTTGGTTCAACCTGGATGAGAGAAATGACAATGGTCGAACATGCACAGAATAAGGGAAACAGAAAGTTCATGCGTGACGAAAAGCCTGGAGCCGATTACTATCTCGGTTTTAAGGAGGAGCGGTCCGGCGGAAAGCCGGAAGGAGATGCTCCTTACAAGCTGGAACCGAACGCTATAGAAATTGAAACTTTTCTGACCCGTTTACGCGAGGAAGGCCTTTAGGGAGCTCGGGTAAGAGCTGGATTTCAGGGTCCTGCGGACTCTAGAGGTCCCCGAGTTCGTCTTCTTCAAAGAGCTCTTTCATGGATTGCAGGTCTCCCTGCTCGGTGAACCGTTCTTCCGCGCGGTCGATAAATTCATTGACCGATTTCAATTGACGGGGACTAATATTGCAGAACACCAGACGCTGCATGAGGTCTTCCTTTTCGAAATGCCCCAACAGTTTCCCCAGACTTCCCATCAAAAAAGGTGAAAACAGGGTTTGAATGCCCTGGAAATCCATCTCAACAGTTTTTTTGTTTTTCAATTCCCCCAAAAGCAGGTGAACTATTTTTTCCCCCTGGTCCAGGGAGACACATTCCGGTCCTATCAATTCTATCAATCGTAATCGCATGGCCCTGAATTCTCCAGCTGGATGATTCGCACGGAAACTTTTGCGCGAGAAGCGTGGGGGATGAATTTATAATACAGTTTCCGGCAGAAATTGTCCCGCAAACATTACAGGGCCGGAGCCGGAGGGGAGTCTCAAAACCCGAAGGGTCAACGTGCAGGTTCTTGTTCAGGAATAACTTCCGTTCCCTTTTCGGGGAGGGTGATGATAAAGGTGGCGCCTTTATCGGGCTGGCTTTTGATGGCAATGGTGCCGCCATGGCGGGTCACAATTTTTTGGCAGAGCGCCAGGCCCATTCCAATGCCCTCGTGCTCGCTGCGGCCATGAAGCCGCTCAAAGGGTTTGAAGATACGGTCGCTGAATTTTTCATCGATCCCTATGCCATTGTCGTGCACCAGAATTTCCCAGTACCCCTTGCCCAAATTATGGCTGGCGATGGAGATTTCAGGAACCACGCTTTTCTTGTGAAATTTAACCGCGTTTTGGATCAGGCAGGTAAACAACTTCCGCATTTGATTGGCATCTGCGATCAGGATCGGGAGTTCTCCCACGATTACCTGAGCGCGGGATTTGGCAATTTGGCTTTCAAGATCGATCAGGACTTCGCCGACCACCTTCTCGAGATTCGTGGTTTCAAATTGAGTGGCCTTGGTGGTGATCCCGGAGAGTTGCAGCAGGCCGTCAATCAGTTTTTTCATGCGCATCGAGGCTTTTTCCATCACGTCGATATATTCTTTAGCGCGGTCGTCAAGCAATTCCTTGTAATTGACCCGCAGGCGCTCTCCGAAAGAGATCACCTTGCGAAGCGGTTCCTGTAAATCGTGGGACGCGATGGAGGTGAAATCTTTGAGCTCCTGAATATTTCTCTTCAGTTCCCACGCTTTGTTTTCCAACTCCAGGGTGCGGGCCTTGACGATTTGCTCCAGGTTTTGGTTTTGTTCGGACAACAGTTTGTACAGTCCGCCATTTTCGAGCGCATTGGCGGTATTGTGCAGAACAATCGAAATCAGATGGCCCATTTCCGGCGGGATCTTCAAAATTTTCTTGTTCAGCCGTCCCATCACCATTCCCTTGATGCGGGAGCGGGTACCCAGAACGTGTAAAAACAGTTTTTCATTGAACGGTTCACTATCAACCAGCAGTGGGCGATTCTGCTTTAATGCCCAGGCGAAGGTGCCGTTATCAATCTGGTGGTTCAGCTCCACCTGGAATCGCCCGTTTTCTTCATCGGTTTCGCCGCTGGCCAGATAAAAACTGCTGTCATCCTCGTGGATCAGAAAAAACGCAAGTGATTTCAAATTAAGCAATTGGTTCAGATAACGGCGGGCCATGGTGAAGATGAAGTTCGGGTCCGTAGACCGGGGGATGTCCCGGTGCATGTCGCCCATCGAAGCGATAATTTCCATGGCCGAGAAGAACCACTGATTTTTATGCTCCAAAAATTTGATTCTGGATTTTAATTTCTTGACGTCGGTTTCTTTTTTGAGTCCTGTTTTATCCATTGAGTGATTAACCTGATAAGACCATGTCGATGCTTTCGTTAAATTGAGTTTCCACCTGACCCCAGATGGCCGAAAAAACCCCGGTCGGCAGTTGCAATTGATCCCAGGATTTTTCGTCCAGCGGCGGTACATGAATATCTCCGCTGGATCCCAACTCCATGGCCTTGGCAATGATGTCGGCCAGATGAATGATGGTGGTTTCCAATGGATAGCGTTTGGATCGGCCCGGATTGTGATGATTTCCGATAATTTCTTCCAGGCTGAGAGGGAGGTTCCAGTGGCGCGCCAAGGCGGCACCCACCTCGCCGTGGTCGAATCCCATGACTTCGCGTTCAATCTGCCACATGATTCCGCCGATTTCGCTATGGCGGTTAAAGACTTCTTTGGATTCCTTCGGCAGATTTTCCAGGAGGATCAGGCGCCCGATATCGTGGAGCATACCCGCCAGGTAAAACCGCTCCGGGTTGGCCTCCCGGCAGTGAATGGCCAGGTTCCGCGCGATGATGGCCACCCCCAGACTATGCCGCCAAAATAGATTCATGTTGATGATTTTGTTGGGAAGGTCTTTGAAGTTTGCCAGAATGGTAGTGGCTAGCGCCAGATCGTGCAGTTGCTCCGTTCCGATAACGGAGACGGCATGCGTGATCGTTTCTATGTTGGACGGGAAACCGTAAAACGAACTGTTGACGATTTTCAGCAGGCGCGCACTCAATGCCGTGTCCAGATTGACCACCCGGGAAATATCGGAAAACGAACTGGCCGGGTCGTTCACCACTTCAGTGATCATGATAAATATTTCCGGCAGGGATGAGACCCGGGTCGATCCGGTGATCAAATCTTTGGGCCTCAGTTTTTGGGAAGCATTGGGCCGAAGGGCTCCGGGATTATCGGACCGTAGCTCTTTGGGACTAGTAGACATTTATATTCTCCATACCGGGTTTTTGTTTCAACTTGTTCAGGGCGCTCAACCGCATCAGCTCCGAAATCACGGGATGCGAAAGGTTGGAGTACCGAAACAGGCTGGAAATCTCACCTTGGGCTTCCACCAGCAGCTTGGCATTGATCTTGTTGTTTTCCAAAGCCGTGGCAGGGTCCACCGAGGAGTTTTCCACCGCCACTTCCAGAATGCCCCAGGCCTTGAAGTTTTTAATATCCTTGGGTTGCAGTGGGTTTCCTTGGTAACGCAGAACCTGTCCGGCGAAATTGACCACGTCTTGAGCCAGTTTCATTCCCGGCTTCAATTGATCCAATCTTAATTTGCGCATTGCCCCTCCTGCAGAGCGTGCCGATGGAATTTGGTCCGGTTCCTCCTAATGGGGTAAAAAACATCAGGAAATCGGAACAGGAAAACGCGGGTTTTTTCCCGTTTGGGCACGGACCATCCGTATGAATTTGTTAAATAGAGTGTAAAATTATTATCAGACTAAATCCCTTTAAAATCAATACTATAAATTGGATTCGGGGTGATTCCCAGCCGCCGCCGTTCTCAAAAAGCCTTGAAAAGCCCGTGTTTAAAAGGATTCTGGAGGCCTGATGTTAATGTAAAATAAATGGTGTAACTCTAAAAAAAACAATAAAGTTGAGAGCGCCTGTTGCTTTTTTAGCAGGGGTGGTTTTAAATGGCCCCGTTCACCTGTTATTTTCGGTCGAAAAAGCCTATATCTTAGGGCGCGGACGGAGTTTCCCTATAAAGACC
>CBDVDB010000118.1:0-6752 GCA_965372625.1 uncultured Nitrospinaceae bacterium | reverse complement strand
TGTTGATTCTTTCCATTTGTCTTCTGCCCTCATGTAACTGGCCAAGTGAGGAGGCCGTTGGGCATGTGGGTTTCTTTTTTATTTCACCCGTTGAAACGGATGAGGATTTTGAAGCACAGGATGATTTCAAATATTATTACCAGCAATTGGTCCCCTGGCTTAAACAAAACGGTTTTTCACATTCCTATCACACGAGCACACCAATCACCCTCAACCTCGATAAAGGAAAATCGATCACCATGAAAAAAGAAGAACTGACTAGGGATCGGGGAATCATATTGAGCAAAATGGATGGGACCTACAAAATCTCGTACGGGGTCGGCACCGATATCGACACGATAATGGCAATAAAGGAATTTTTTGAATTAGAGTAAACCCGCCTGATTAACGATTTACTGCTGGCTTGAACGCCCTTTACTGTCTCCGCCGTCGACGAACAGGATTTCGCCGTTGACGAACGGGCTTTCGATTAAGTAATCGAGGGCGCGGGTGAGGTCGGAGACATCGCCATGGGTTTTCGTGGGGACGTTCTTTTTATTTTTGTCGAGGTATTCCTGCCCGTGGCCGGCGGGTGGCAGGATCAGTCCCGGCGCGATGGCGTTGACGCGCACGGTCTCGCCCCATTCCACCGCCGCCAGTTTGGTGACGTGCTCCAGCGCCACTTTGCTGACCGAGTAGGCGGCGAACGTCGGGATGTTTTTGGCGATGCGCTCGTCGAGAATATTGACGATCATCCCTTTGCCGATCAGGCGCTTGTATTCGCGCATCAGGAGATACGGCGCCATGAGGTTGAGCGCCATGGTATCGGTCAGCGTCTGGAGCGAGGTTTGTTCGACGTTTTCCTGAACGAAGTTTGCGGCGCAGTTGATCAGCAGTTGGATGTCGACAAAATCCGATTTGATCCGGTCCACCAATCCTTCGACAAACGTGAGGTTCGTCAGGTCGCCGGAAAAGGTTTCACAGGTCACCCCCGCCTTTTTCGCGTAGGCGATCACTTCGTCCGGCGGCGATGCATTGTGATGCAGGGCGAGGCTCCAACCCTGGTCCGCCAGGTGGCAGGCCAGGGCCTTGCCGATACGCACCGCGCCGCCTGTGATGATTGCCGTGGGCATGAATTTCTCCGCTTGAGTAGGACTTCGTTTATATCATATTCACTAACGGCCACAACCGGGACAAGACATTTAGACAGGATCACAGGATAAAAATAAATTAAGGGAAGGGATTTATTATAACCTCCCCTGTATCCCCTCCTTGGTAAGGAGGGGACCGGGCAAGGCCCGGAGCTAATTTAAAACTCCCCCTTCTTGAAGGGGGCCGGGGGGATTTACCCTCTCCCCTTGGGGGAGAGGAGTTATAAATAAAACCCAGATTCTTCGTCCCTTCGGTCCTCAGAATGACAAGACACTTCCAGTTTGTCATCCTGAACGAAGTGAAGGATCTAGGTTTTCTCTGTGTACTCTGTGCCCTCTGTGGTAAATCCCCCCAGCCCCTCCCTCGCCAGAGGGCGGCTTTACACGGGGCGGTGGGGTTGATATGATGCGGGCGAACCTTATCACGGAGTGAATGGAATGGACGCAAAGGCAGGCAAGAGTGTGAATATCGCCATCATGACGGTATCGGACACGCGCACGGAAGAAAACGACAAGTCCGGGAAAACCCTGGTGGACCGCGCCACCGCCGCCGGACACAACATAGCCGATAAACAAATCGTGAAGGACGAAGTGGCGGCCATCCAATCCGTCCTCAAAAAATGGATCGCCGACTCGAACGTCGATGTGATCATTGCCACCGGCGGCACGGGTGTAACGGGACGGGACGTCACGCCGGAAGCGTTTGAGGCGTTGTACGAGAAATCCATTCCCGGTTTCGGCGAGTTGTTCCGCTGGCTGAGCTATCAGAATATCAAGACCTCGACCATCCAGTCGCGCGCCACCGGCGGCGTGGCCAACGGCACCTTCCTGTTCGCCCTGCCCGGCTCCACCGGCGCGTGCAAGGACGCGTGGGACGGGATTCTGGTGCACCAGTTGAACAGCAACAACCCGCCGTGCAACCTGGTGGAGCTGATGCCGCGCCTGCTGGAAAAATAACCGGCCGCTCCGCGAGGTCCGATTATGGACGGGGCGACTCCTACCCGGAGGGGGAAATTGCAGACGGTGACCAGCAAGCGATGGTCAATGGGCGCAACTCGAAGTCTCCCTCCTAATAAAGCAGAGCTTTGCATAACCCGATCCGGCCCGCGGGCCTTGGAACCATGCAGCAATTTGAATACGACATCGACCCCGCCTGCGGCAAAAAGCGCCTGGACGTCTTTCTGAGCGAAATCCAGGCCGAAATCACCCGTTCCTTCGTCAAGAAACTGATCGAAACCGGACAGGTGACGGTCAATGGCGCCCCCGCCAAAGCTCATTACAAACTGAAGGAGGGCGACCATGTGTCGATGTCCGTACCCGACCCGGAACCGCTGGATGTAAAACCGGAGGCGATCGCCCTCGACGTCGTTTATGAGGACGACTGCCTGATCGTCATCGACAAACCGGCGGGCATGGTGGTGCATCCCGCGCCCGGCCATTCCGGCGGTACGCTGGTGAACGCGCTGTTGCATCACTGTAAGGACCTGGCGGGCATTGGCGGGGTGGAGCGGCCGGGCATCGTGCATCGGCTCGACAAGGATACCTCCGGTTTGATCGTCGCCGCCAAAACCGAAACCGGCATGCAATCGCTGGCCCAACAATTCAAGGAGCGGGAAATTCACAAAGTGTATCTGGCCTTCGCCAAGGGAACCTTTCAATCAAAAAGTGGGGTGATCGACGCCCCGATCGGGCGGCACAAGATCCATCGCAAAAAAATGTCGACGCGCGCCCCGGCCGGACGGGAAGCTGAGACCCGGTATGAAGTGATCCGGCAACTGGACGGGTTCGCCTATGTCCGCCTTTTTCCGAAAACGGGCCGGACGCATCAGCTGCGGGTACACTTGGCCTCCCTGGGGCACCCTATTCTGGGCGACCGTCTGTATGGCGGAACGCTGGGGCCGGGCCTCCCTCAAATAGGGAGACAGGCCCTGCATGCCTATCGGCTGGAGTTGACTCATCCGGGCACAGGTAACCTTTTACAATGGGAAAGCCCATTACCGGCTGATATGAAGGCCCTGCTCCCGGCCTCCCCCCGGCCATAAAAATCCTTGAATATCGGATAATTAAAATGAATGGGATGGACAGAGGGGGACGAGCGCGTTGAAAAACGGCTCAAATTTGCTTCAAATACCTGTGGAAAAAATGTGAGCAAAATCACTTTCGAGGGGCCTAATGGATTTACTCTTTTTGGGCTAACGGAGTAGTAAATCCTACTACTAGAAATTTAACCCAATAAAAACAAATAGTTATATAAATCCCTCTTCCTAAAATCAGGAGAGGGTGCAATTCTACAAATTTTCAAAGTTTTCCACAGTTTTTTCGGCAATTTTTTTGTCTGTAACATTTGCACCTGAAAATAAGGCTGAAAATAATAACAAAATTTTGGCGATAATTTTACACTTTATTTATAGATTGAAATCAATATTTTGACCGTATTGATTTTGCACCCACCGCATGCATAGTGTTTCAGGGCGGAACCAGGGATCAAAATTTTGACGCCCGGTTGACCCTTGCTGGGCAAGAGCACGCCCCAAAGCAATTTCTATATTGAGGGAATCACGCTAAAACAGTGAATGCTTCGGGTCCGGTATCGTTATCAATCTATGATTTAAGGTAATTAAAGGAGGATGCGGGCGAAGGGGCCTGTTTTAACATGTCCCCAAGAAGCCCTTGAAAAGCAACTCATTACTATCCACACATTTTGTGAATAAGCTGTTGATAACCGGAAAATATGTCCTTCAAATGCATATAAAATAAAGCCGCCTTGTCCAGCGATTATTTTCTGTGCAAGCTCTTTCACCCCGGTTAAAACGAGATGTTTGGAACCGTTCCCCGGCGAGCCGTGTTAGGATGACCCATTGATATGTTGGATCGCAGACTGTTTACGAATTTCAATTGGTGGTACTTCCTGCTGATCCTGTCTTTGGCGGTGATCGGGGTTGTAATTATCCATAGCGCCAACCACGCCCGGCCGGAGGAATTTTACCGGAACCTTTATATCAAACAGATTTACTGGATTTTGTGCGGCCTGGGAGCAATGCTTTTCGCGGTCGTCATGGATTACCGGGTCCTCAGCCGATATGCCTATCCCATTTTCCTCCTGACCGTCCTGTCCCTGATTTATGTGCTGCTTTTCGGAACCATCAGTTCTGGAGCCCGGCGTTGGATTCATATCGGCCCTTTAACCCTGCAAGTCTCTGAATTGGCCAAATTCGCTCTCATACTGGTGCTCGCCAAGTATTTTGAATCCGGCAAGGGTGGCGGGGAGTATTACCTGAGAGACCTCATTGTCCCCAGCCTGATGGCCGGTCTTCTGGGCGGGCTGATTTATTTGCAGCCGGATCTGGGTACGGCGTTGATCGTGATTTTTATCTTTTTTGTATTTGTAATCGCGATCGAGCTGAATTCCAAAACGCTCTGGAGGCTGGTGGGCACCGTGGTGATCATGGCCCCCTTCGGATGGTTTTTCCTCAAGGATTACCAGAAAACCCGAATCCTGACCCTGTTTAACCCCGAACTGGATCCCCTGAAAACCGGTTACCACACCATTCAGTCGAAAATTGCCGTGGGCTCCGGCGGGTTCTGGGGCAAAGGCCTGCTGGCGGGAACGCAAAGCCGGCTCAACTTTCTGCCCGAAAAGCATACCGATTTCATCTTTTCGGTGTTCGCGGAGGAGCTGGGCTTCATCGGAGTGATCGTCCTGTTAACTTTGTATCTTATTCTGATTTTAAAGGGGTTGAATATCGCTTTCCGGGCGGCGGACCGGTTCGGCCTGTTCGTGGCGTTGGGCATCGTGGCTTCCATGAGCTTTTACATTATTTTCAATATAGGAATGACGATCGGAATTTTTCCGGTGACGGGGATTCCCCTGCCCCTCCTCAGTTATGGCGGATCTTCACTGATCACAAATTTTTTCGCACTGGGATTACTCCTGAGTATCGAAATGCGGCGCACCATTCATTGACCCCCCCAATGATGTGCCCATACGGGGCTCATTTTCCTTTTTAAATCAGAAAAACCCCTCCCGTGGTATAATTATTCAAACAAATATGAACAGAATGGTCTAATTTTTAACACTGAATACTCATGGATTCTGAAATTGTCATCAATTCCAACCCGCGGGAAATCCGGGTCGCTCTGGTCGAAAACCACCAGTTGGCTGAAATTTTTATTGAGCACAAAGCCCGGAAAGGGATTGTCGGCAACATTTACAAGGGTGTCGTCACCAAAGTTCTGCCGGGAATGCAGGTGGCGTTTGTGGATATCGGCTTGGAAAAAGCCGGATTTTTGTACGTCGGCGATATCGATATCATCGACCTGACGGAATTTGAAACCGATGAAGATGAGCCGGAAAGCCTCGGCTTGGGGGAAACAGACGATCCGTCTCAGGAGAGTAAACCTTCCCGGATGATCGACCGGGGCATTCCGATCCAGAACCTGCTCAAGGAAGGCCAGGAAATCGTCGTTCAGGTGGCCAAAAATCCGATGGGAACGAAAGGGGCCCGGATCACTTCCTTTATTACGCTGGCGGGCCGGCATATTGTTTACATGCCGACGGTCAACCAAATCAGCGTATCCCGCCGGATCGAAGACGAAAAGGAGAAAGCACGTCTTAAGAATCTGGTAGCCGAAATCGGCCGGCCCGACGAGGGATATATCGTCCGCACCGCCGGGTTGGGAAAAAGCAAAGACGATTTTATTCCGGACGTCAATTTCCTGCACAAATTATGGGACAACCTGCAGGGAAGGTCCGACAATCAGGCCTCCCCCTGCCTTTTGTATGAAGACCTGAACCTCATTTTCAGGTCCATCCGCGATTTATTCAACGAAGATGTCCAACGATTGGTCATCGACTCCAAGGTCGATTACGAAAATTGCATCGAATTCTGTTCGAACTATCTCCCGCATCTGGTGGATAAAATCGAACTGTATAAAGAGCCCGTGCCCATTTTCGATTACCACGGCATCGAGATCGAAATCAACCGGACTCTGGGCCGGAAAATCTGGCTCAAATCCGGCGGTTTCATCACCATCGACCAAACCGAAGCGCTGGTCGCCATCGACGTCAACACCGGTAAATTCGTCGGCCATACCGATCCCGAAGAGACCATCCTCAAGACCAACCTCGAAGCGCTCAAGGAAATCGTTTACCAGTTGCGCCTGAGAAACATCGGCGGCATCATCATCGTCGATTTCATCGACATGGCCAAGGAAGAGAGCAAGGAAATCGTCTGGAACGCCCTGACCCAGGAATTGAAATTCGACCGCTCCCGGACCAATATCCTTAAAATTTCGGAACTGGGGCTGGTGGAAATGACCCGCAAGCGGGTGCGCGGCAGCCTCAGCCAAACCCTGTGCGACCCCTGCCCTTATTGCGAGGGCAAAGGCCATATCAAATCTCCCACTACGGTCTGTTACGAAATTATCCGGGCCCTGCAGAGGCTGGTCAACAACAGCCTCACCCAGAAAAATATTTCCATCGAGGTGCCGCCGCCGGTGTACGACCTTCTGTTTGAAGAGGAAACCGCCTACCTGGACGATATCGAAAAGTCCTACAATATAGAGATCAACGTCAAAGTGAACCACAAACTGCACCAGGAAAAATACAATATCATCACCTGA
>CBDVDB010000117.1:0-6758 GCA_965372625.1 uncultured Nitrospinaceae bacterium | reverse complement strand
ACAGCGACCATCACTGCCACGGCGGATAAAAGTTTCCTAGTCATGCTTACCTCCTCCAAGTAATTTCAACCAGATTGAATAAAACTACCCTTTCCCTTACCTTCTTACTCTCTCTTATGTATAAATAGCAGGCGTTGAATCTATTTCTGCAGGCGATTATAGCCTGATTTTTACCTTTTCGTCAAGTTTTTCAATAGTTTGATGGATCGACCCTCCCGCTCTATCCCCCTTTCCCCCATTAAGAAGGTGGACCGGGAATTTTCCGGGTTACCAGTTGTAGGTATACATGGTGCTGAGACCTTGCCCGGAAAAAAATCCCCCTTCGCTGGAAACGGCGGCCACATGGACCTGCTTACCGGAACCCTTCACCCCATCGACCACTTGAAAAGCTGCCAAGTACCCTTTTTGCTTTTTAGTTTCGTAAACCTTTTCCAGCCCTTCCTCGCTGATCGCGAAGAACACCAGACTGGAATTATTAACGATGACCAGGCTTTCCATCATCGAACCCCCTGTCCGGTGGTTCTTGGGGAGCAGGAGGAACTTTCGAGCGCTGCGTTTAATGAGCTGGGGCCGGCCCTTAAACCGGACGGGCTGTGCCTCTCCCGGGTCGTTGTTCAACCCGGTAACCACATCGTGAACCCCAACTTCAATCAGGCGGGGATCGTGGCCGAAATACTCGTCCGAGCTTACGAGCAACCGGCCGCCGGACGAATATACCCTTAATTTATAATTATTGTCAAGAATTATTGTTTCCTCGGATTTATTGGGAGTTATGTCCCCCAGAGCCAGCCCGTACAGGGTCAAATTGCGGACTTTTCCGGCTCCGGTGACCAGGGCCGGACCCTCCACGTATTTACCATGTTTAGAGTATAGGGTTTTGATTCCCGGACGAAACGGCACCTCGAACCCCGGGCTCTGGGCGATCAGGCGGGGTTTGGCATCGAATTCCCGGAGTACCCGGAAATAGAGGTTGACCTCGTCCCAGATGCGGGTCAGCCCTTTTTTCCCCGGCACCACTTCCAGCACAAACGATTTCAGACGGTCGCCCCAATGGTTGGTGACGAAGATTTCATCCCGGCCGTTGCCGTTGATGTCGGCCACATCCACCGAAAGAAACCGGTTGATATTTTTCCGGGTCGTTAACTGACCGACCTTCCGGAATTTTTTGTTTTCATATTTATAGATCATGACGCGATGGTCGTCGATCATCACGAATTCCGTGTCGCCGTTGCCGGTGAGGTCGCCCACCGCAAAGTCCACCATCACGAAATCGAAATCATGCCTGCCGATATACCTGACCGGCCCCTTGCCCGGTCGAAATTCTCTTTGAACCCCCTGCTCCCGCGCGGCGGTTGGCGCCGCCGGCAGGGCCGGAACCAGTACCCGCGCCTGCTTGACGGTTTTGCCGTCATTCGCGGACACCAGACGGTACAGCAAAACGGTTTTATCTTTAACGGCCCGTACCCGGGGGAGCAGAATAAAGTCCGCCGCGACGTTTTTACGGAGACGCGCCAGGTTTTTCGGGCGGGTCAGGGTGGGGAGGGTGACATCATTTTCCAACAGCCAGACGCCCAGATCAAACGCCGGTACTTCAAACCGGAGCCGGTCCTTCAAAGCGGTTTCAATATCCAGCCTCAGCGCCTGCGTATTGCCCGGTACCCCGGCATTCGCTTGCACGGGCGCGACGATGATGTTTATTTTTTTGAAGGCGCTGCGTACGCCATCGCCTTTTTGCGCTTTCACGCCGGGGGTAATGACGGTGGCCAGGGAGTAATCCTTGCGCACATCCGTCACCTGGATCTCGCCCAGGTCGGCTTCCTCGCGCCCGATGATGGCTTTGCTGACGGGATGGGTGATGGTTGCGCCGAAGCGGATCAGCTTGAGTATTTGTCCCGGCTTGACGGGCTGGCCGCGTTTGAGGTCGATCGCCACCCGGCTGCCTTTCACCGATAGCACGTAGCCATCCAGCACGGGAAACTGGGTTTCGATCTGGCGGACCATGCGGCCGATGCCGGCCGCACTGTTATCAGCCGGTGCGTCCGAGCACAAGAAAATAAGAATGAGGGCCAGTATCCAGGGCCGCAGGAATCGGAGAGCAGAACGGCGCATGGTCATACGTCCAGCAGTTGGACGGTCACCTGCTCGCCGCTTTTGAGTTCGTCTTTTGCCAGCGGAAACACCAGCAGTCCGTTGGCGTGGACGGTGGATTTGAGGACGCCCGATCCCTGTTCCTCGGCAGGGGTAACGGTGTGCTCGCCCTGGCCCCACGACACGATGGCGCTCATGAAATGCAGCCGCCCGGTTTTTTTGCGGACCGTGCGGGTCAGTTTGGCTTGAATGGTGCGGGGCAGGACGTCGCGGGCGCCCATCATCTTTTTAATGGCGGGCCGCGCGAACTGCTCGAACGAGACAAATGAGGATACCGGGTTGCCCGGCAGGCCCAGGATCGGTACCTCGCCGATGGTGCCGAAGGCGAGGGGTTTGCCCGGCTTCATCGCCACTTTCCAGAACGCCATTTCGTTGCCCATCTTTTTGAGGGTGGCCTTGACGAGGTCATAGTCGCCGACCGACACGCCGCCGGAAGAGACCACGATATCGCACTTGAGCGCCCAGTCCATTTTTTCCATCAAATCTTTTTCATCATCCCGGGCGATGCCCAGGTAACAGGGGATGCCGCCGGCGGAACGAATCTGCGCCGCCAGCATGTAGCCGTTGCTGTTGTAGATGCACGGCCCCTCCGGATTCTCGTCCAGCTCCATGATTTCGTCGCCGGTGGAAAGGATGGCCACCGTCGGCCGCTGGCTGACCTGGATGCTGGACCGGCCCACCACCGCCATCATCCCGATTTGCGCGGGGGTGATGGCCGCGCCCTTCTGAATGACGAGGTCGCCGGTTTTGACGTCTTCTCCGGCGAGCCGTATGTTTTCGCCGGTTTCGGCCTTGTCTTTGGCGAGGATGCCACTGCCGTTTTTATCGGTGTCTTCCTGCATGAGCACCGCGTCGGCTCCTTGCGGGATCGGCGCGCCGGTCATGATGCGGATGGCCTGATGGTTTTTCAGGGTGACCTGGGCCACGGCCCCGGCGGGGACGCTGTCCACCACTTCCAGTTTGACCGGGTGGTCCGGGGTGGCGGACTGGATATCGGCGGCGATTACGGCGTAGCCGTCCATCGCCGAGTTGTCCATCGGCGGGTTGTCGCGCCGGGCGATAATGTCTTCGGCCAGGATGCGGCCGAGGGCGTCATTGAGTGAAACCTTTTCGACGCCGCGGGTCTTTATTTTGGAGAGGATGATCGCGCGTGCCTCGTCTACCTGGATCATCGCCATTCAGTTATCCTCCTGTTCCCGCTGGGTGCGGGCCAGCTCGTATTCTTCCGGGGTGTTGACGTTGGTGAAATGCGCCCGGTCGGAGGGCGAGACGGTCACCTGCTTGAACGGCAGGTCGCGGATGATTCGGGTAAGCGACAACTCGCGCCGCGATAACGCTTCGAACAGGGGCACGATGAATTTCGGTTCGTAGATGGCGCACATCGGTTCCACCCCGATCCCGCCCTTTTGTAAAAAGCAGGTGCCGTAACGCAGCGGGTCGCGCTCGCCCACGATGAGCTTGATGGCGCTTTCGGTCAGAAACGGCATGTCGCAGGCGGTGATCAGCCACGCCTTGTCGGGATGGGTGCCCATCAAAGTGGCGAGTCCGCCGACCGGGCCGAGGCCGTAATGTTCGTCGTTGATGCGCCCGCACTGCCGCAGGCCGCTGATGGCACTCAGATCCTGTTCCTGCCGGGCCGAGAGATAAACCTGATCGCAGAATCCGGAGAGCATCTCCACCATGCGCTCGGTTTCCGACTGGCCCTGGTAGGACAGCGAGAACTTGGGTTGGCCCATGCGCTGGCTTTGCCCGCCGATGAACACGCCGCCGAGCAGCGGGCTGGTGCAGTTGTAAAAGTGATCCTTCACGAATTCGTAGATTTTGTCCGCCTCGTCCCGGTGGAACAGGGGAGTGCCGCGCTCGGTGAACGAGGTGTCGTCGATCACGCCCTGGTGGACGATGGCCTTGATGCCGTCATCGTCGGCGGGGATGGGCAGTTTGCCTTCGGCGTCGAGAAACACGATTTTATCGAACGGGGATTTCTTGTAGCCCTCGATCAGGATGCAGTCGCACTGTTCCAGCGCGTGGGTGATGGTGCGCTTCTTGAACGGATTATCGGCGATCACCGCGAAATGTTCGGGATCGTTGATCGTGGCGATGCCGGCTCCCGCCTGCATGGCTCGTTGGGTGTCCTTGCCCTCCTTGTCCATCTGGAACCGGTGGGCGTCGTGCTTGTAATAGCCGACGCGGATGTGGTCTTGCTTGAACCTTTTGATGAGGTGTTCCACCAGGGTGGTTTTGCCCACGCCGGAAAATCCCGCGAAGCAGATGAAAGGGGTTTTGAATCGTTCCCAGTACCGGTCCATAACAGAAGTACCCTATCCCTTTAAAAATCAAACGGGCACGGCCCCAGCGGGGGCTGGTTAACCCATTCAAATATTGGAAATTATGTGTATTATTCTTAATTTACGAGGTCCTGTCAACAGGATTTATGGCACTGGAGCGGGAAGGGGACAATAGCCCGTTTCAGTGTTACAAAACTATTGCAATAAATTATCGCAATGTTTCATTGTTCCTCCCGCCGCTATCCACAAAAACATAACATATTGAAATATAAGGATTAAATGGCTATATCGCGATTGGCATAATCCTTGTATAGAAAGGTGCAGGAATTAATTATTCAATTAACAGGGAGGTCAACTATGGACCTGAGGATTGTGCAAACGGTATTCGTTTGTCTGCTGACAATAATGGGATTAACCGGATTGGGCGCCACCACCGATGCCCAGGCGGGTGGCAAGGTGAAAGGGAATCTGTCCACGGCGCCGAAGGTACCGCCGCCCCTGCAGCGCGCTGGCGGCAAGACGGTGGTCATCCATTTCCAGGCTAAGGAATACCTGGGCGAGATTACCGAGGGCGTCCAATACGAGTTTTGGAGTTTCAACGGCACGGTGCCGGGTCCGATGGCGCGGGTCCGGGTGGGCGATTCGGTGGAGTTTCATCTGAGCAACCCCGCATCCAACACGCAACCTCACAATATCGACATCCATGCGGTGAATGGTCCGGGCGGCGGCGCGGCGGTCAGTACCGTTGCCCCCGGTGAATCGAAGGTGTTCACCTTCAAGGCGCAGACACCGGGCCTGTACATTTATCATTGTGCGGCGGGATCCATCGTCGATCATATATCGAACGGCATGTACGGCCTGTTTCTGGTGGAACCGGCAGGCGGCCTGGCGAAAGTGGACCGCGAGTTTTATGTGATGCAAAGTGAGTTTTTCGCCGGCGAACCGGAGAAGGGCGTGGCGGCGTTCGACATCACCCGCGGTTTGAACGAGAACCCCACCTATGTGGTGTTCAACGGCAAGCAGGGTGCGTTGATGGGTCCCAATGTACTGACAGCCAGGGTGGGTGAAACCATCCGCATCTATTTCGGCAACATCGGGCCGAACAGCGCCTCGTCGTTTCACATCATCGGCGAAATTTTTGACAAGGTGTATGTGGAGGGCGGTATCGGCGGCACGGTGAACACGGGGATTCAAACCACGCTGGTGCCCTCGGCGGGTGCGACCATCGTCGAGTTCAAGGTGGATGTGCCCGGCGCCTACACACTGGTGGATCACAGCATCTACCGCGTGGCGAAAGGCGCCATCGGCCAGCTGGTAGTGAAAGGCAAGGCAAGCCCGGGAGTGTACCGGTCGGGGAAATAATCAGGCGACTTAAATAACATCCCCCGCCTAAGGACCCCCTGTGGATGCCCCATCGTCCGCGGGGGGTTTTTTATTGGTGAATCAACTAGAGATGTTGAACTCTTTCATTTTGCGCCAGAGGGTGATGCGGTGGACGTTGAGGTGTTCGGCGGCCTGGGTCTGGTTGTGATCGCATTGTTGCAGGGCCTCCTTGACGATTTTTGGGGTCAGCCATTTTCGCTTTCTTTTAACCTTCAAGGTATTCTCCTCGGTGAGCAGGTATAGGGGCAGGTCGTGTAATTCGATCACCGGATTCAGGGCTTTGATGCAGGCGTGCTCGATGGCGTTTTCCAACTCGCGCACGTTGCCGGGCCAGGAATGATCCATGAGTTTGCCCAGTACCCTGTCAGACAAACCTGTGATGCGTTTCCGGTTTTTGCTCTGCCATCGTTTGAAAAATATTTCGGCCAGCGGGGGGATGTCCTCCTTGCGCTCACGCAGGGAGGGCAAGTGGATGGGAAACACGTTCAAACGGTAATACAAATCTTCCCGGAACCGGCCTGCTTCGACTTCCTGTTTGAGATTCTTGTTGGTGGCGGCGATGATGCGGATGTCTACTTTGCGGGTGCGGTTTTCGCCGACGCGCTCGATTTCCTTTTCCTGCAAAACGCGCAAAAGCTTGGTCTGAATGTTGGCGCTCATGTCACCCACTTCGTCGAGGAAGAGGGTGCCGCCGTGGGCCTCCTCGAAGCGGCCGATGCGCTCATGCAGGGCGCCGGTGAACGCGCCCTTGACATGGCCGAACAGTTCGCTCTCCAACAGGCTGTCGGAAAAGGCGGAACAGTTGACTTTGATGAGGTTTTCTCCGGCGCGTGGGCTTTCGTAATGAATGGCGCCCGCCACCAACTCCTTACCGGTGCCGCTTTCGCCGGAAATGAAAACCGTGGAATCGTAGCCGGCCACGGTCTGGATGGTCGCGAACAC
>CBDVDB010000116.1:0-6760 GCA_965372625.1 uncultured Nitrospinaceae bacterium | reverse complement strand
AAACTGCACAACATTTCCTGAAAATTTCCCCGAAGCCGTCATACGCGTTGCACATGAGTTTCCCACAATGGGGCCATGAACAGCACGCGAATCTACTTTCAAAATAATCGCCTCCTGCCCGGCCTGATCTTCGGGACGGCGGCATTGGTCCTGGCCTACGCACCGGTTCGGTGGCTGGCCCAGACCTGGCAGGACCCGGCGTACGACTCCAAAGGGTTTCTCATCTTTCTGGTCTGCGCCGGGTTGTTCGTGTGGAGCGTTACCAGTCCACGCAGCATCACCCACTCGGCCAATACCCGGTGGGCGCTGATCCTGCTGGCCGCCACCGCGTTGATCCGCCTGATGGGCCAGGTCTTCGCCGTCAACATCATCGGCGCGCTGGCGCTGGTGATCGATGTTTACGCGCTGGCGACTCTGGCCGGCGTTCAGCATAGGGAGCGGCCCATTTCTCCCGGCTGGCTGGCGGTGTGTTTTATGTTCGCCCTGCCGCTGGAACGGGTGATGCAGCACACGGTGGGGTTCGGCCTGCAAAACCTTTCGGCGGGAAGCGCCTGCATGATTCTGGGCGGTTTGTTCGACAATGTTCATTGTCATGGCGTGCGCATTCTGATCGATCAAACGGATGTGCTGGTGGATTTGCCCTGCTCCGGCGCGCGGACCCTGTTGCTCCTGCAATTGTTTTACGCCGCGTGCATGACGGTGCGGCGTCCCAATGTAATTTCCGGCCTGTTCGGTTTATGCGTCACATTGATTTCCAGTCTGTGGATCAATATTTTCCGGATCACCGCGCTGGCGGTGGGCATCGCTTACCCGGAAATGTTTTTCGGGATAGACGTCATGGCGGAACCGGCGCATTCCCTTTTGGGGTTGATCGCCCTGGCGCTCGGTTGCCTGCCGATCCTGCTCTGGGCCCGCTACACGGAAAAGGCTCCCCAATCCCGCAACCCTGTTACCGACTCCATACCGGTTTCCGGCGGCGGCGAGGTCACGCGCAAATCATGGCGAACCTTCCAGACGCATCCCGGCGGCATGGCTCTGGGATTTCTGATCCTCGCCTCCATCATTGTGAGTCTCCCCAAAACACCGATCGACGTCGCTAAACCGAACCTCAAAATTTCCCTGCCGATGATGATCGACGGGCTGGAAGGAATCCCGGCGCCCCTGATCCCGAAAGAGAAAGCCTATTTCACGCAATACGGCGGGGCCGCGGCCAAGGCTTCGTACGGAGAGAACGGGCTCATGGTCATTAAAACCTCTTCGCCGCTCCGGCATCTGCATTCCCCCGACGAATGTTTGCGCGGGCTGGGATTCAAGGTGCAACACCTGGGGATTTCCTACGACACCATTCCGACCGCCGTTTACAAAGCCACCACTGCGGAAGGGCAAAGCTACCGCGTCGCCGTCAGTTTTGTTTCCAATCAGGGGCACGCGACCTCCAATGTTTCGGAAGCGGTGTGGCGGTGGATGCAGGAGCCGGGAAGCGTGTGGTCCGCCATCCAGCGGATCTCCCCCTGGCAACAGGATGAACTCATAACCCGCCGATGGGACCGCGCGGTCCTGACGGCACTGGATATAAACAGCACGAAAATTTCTGATCCATTCATTAAGGAGAAAACACCATGAAAAAATTATTAACGGTCCTGACTCTATTTATTTTTCTGGCGGTTTCCGCCGATGCACCGGCCTTTTCCGAAAACGAACTGGGCGGATCGGTGAAAGCGACGGTCAACGGCAAGTCCATCCATTTTCCCGCGCTGAGTACGGATATCCAGGCGGAGGTCCGGGGCGATCTGGCGACGGTAACGGTCACGCAAACGTTTGCCAACCCGACTGCCGTTCCGCTGAACGCCACCTACCTTTTTCCCCTGAACAAGGATGCGGCGGTGCATGCGATGACGATGGAGGTGGGCGACGAAATCATTCAAGCCGAAATCCACAGGATTGAAGAAGCGCAAAAAAAGTTTGATCAGGCGAAACGGCAAGGCAAGGCGGCCTCCCTGCTGACCCAGCACCGCCCCAACATGTTCACCCAGCATATCGCCAACCTCATGCCCGGACTTCCGATCAAGATCACTCTCGTTTACGATCAAACCGTGCCCCGGGTGGACGGAAATTATGAACTGGTGGTCCCCTTGATTGTCGGCCCGCGCTACCAGCCCGCGAATTCCGGCAAGGCTCCTCTGTTGACGGATAACAACGTCACCGTCGGGGTGAAAAAGGTCATGGCTCAATCCAATTTCAACCAATGGCAGATCGAGAAACTGCCGGAGTACCCGGATGTTTCCGGACTGACGATTCCCGATACCATCAGCAAGGACCGGGTTTCCATTCATATCAACCTGGAAGCGGGCGCGGCCATTGCCAACGCTTACAGCCGCACGCACAAAATAAATGTGACGGGTGAAGACACAAAGAAATCCATCGCCCTGGCCGAGGGCAAAACTATCGACAACCGGGATTTCGTTCTGCGCTATCGCCTGGCGGGGAAGAACACCCAGCCGGCTTTTCTGGCGTACCACGACGCGAAGCAGGGTTACTTCAGTTTGTTGATCGAACCCCCGGCGGCGCCCAAGTCGAAAGACATCTCGGCGCGTGAAATGGTATTCGTGCTGGACACCTCCGGCTCCATGCACGGCATGCCGATCGAAGCCAGCAAGGTGTTCATGCGGCACGCCTTGAACAATCTCAGGAGCGAAGATTACTTCCGCATCATCCGCTTCAGTAACAACGCGTCCGAGTTTACATCGGGTGCGGTGCGCGCCACCCCGAACAATATCAATAGAGGGTTGGATTACGTCGACTCGTTAAATGCCAACGGCGGTACGGAAATTCCCAATGCGATCCGCCAGGCGTTTTCCGTTGCCCAACCGGAGGGCACGCTCAGGATCGTGGTATTTCTGACCGACGGTTATATCGGCAACGAATCGGAAGTGTTGAGACTCATCTCCAGCTCCATCGGTAAAGCGCGCATTTATGCGTTTGGAGTGGGCAGTTCGGTCAACCGGTTCCTGCTGGCCGAGATGGGAAAAAAAGGCCGGGGCTTCGCCCGCTTCATGGACCCGACGGAGAATCCGGAAGAAGTGGCGGTGGAATTGGCCGGCAAACTTGAATCCCCGGTGCTGACGGATATCAACATCGACTGGGGGGCGCTTAAAGTAAGTGAGGTGACGCCGGCGGTGATCCCCGATTTGTTCGCGGGCGACTCGATTCGTATCCTTGGAAAAATCGAGGGCAGCGGTACGCATACGGTTCAGGTGAAGGGACGGGTCAAGGGAGGTCAGGCGTCTCTGCCGGTCCAAGCGTCTCTTCCTGACGGCACCGGGGAAGCGGTACCTTCACCGATTCCGCAAATCTGGGCCCGGTCGCAAATTGCCGATCACATGGGACAGATCAATACGCCGGATGCTCTCAAAACCTCTCTCCTCAGCGATGACGAACTGAAGCAAAAGGTGATCCTCCTGGGTCTCAAGCATTCTTTGGCAACGCGCTGGACTTCGTTCGTCGCGGTATCCCGGTCAATCGTCAACGCAAATCCGGAGAACGCGGAAGATTCGCAGGTGCCACTGCCCATGGTGAAAGGCGTGACGGCCAAGGCTTACGGTGAAGTGTCTCCCTATAAGATGGCGCAGAATTTTTCCGGAAGCTCCGTTCCGGAACCGCCAATGTGGGCGGGAATGATCTTGATGAGCCTGATGGTACTCAGCCTGGCGGCTATGGCGGTTTTGAGACGCCGCATCCTGGGATAAGGAGACATCATGAATCATGCAAATGAACAAAACCGTTTGTGAAACGTCCGTTATCCCGGATTGCTCCGCTGGGTGTGGCTCCCGGACAAAAGTAATCTGGGGTAACGGGCATTGTGTTAACATATTTTTAAGAAGGAATGTAAACCATGATATTGCAAACAAGGCTCGATCTTATGGCAAGAACGGTTCTGGTAGTCGATGATGATCCTCACATCCGGGAAATAATCAGCTTCGCTCTGGAACAGGCGGGGATGACCGCCGTCGAAGCCGTGAACGGACACAAGGCGCTGGACCTCGTTCAGCAGGAAGACCCGGCGCTGATCATTCTGGATATCAACATGCCGGAGGTCGACGGGTTTCAGTTTTGCAAGGAAATCCGCAAAACCTCCGAAGTGCCGATCCTGTTTCTCTCATCGCGGGATGAGGAGATCGACCGGGTGGTGGGATTGGAAATCGGCGGCGACGATTACGTCACCAAACCTTTCAGTCCGAGAGAATTGATCGCGCGGGTCAACGCCATCTTAAAGCGGGCGCAGACGGCGCCCACTCCCTCGCCGAAAGATTTACCCCGCGCTCTGGAATACGGCCTGCTGATTATGGATCCGGAGAAACACCGGATTGAATGGAATAAACTTACCGTGGAATTAACGGCGCGGGAGTTTGCCATTCTTCAGGCTTTTATGGGCCACCCGGAAATAGTTTTTGACCGCGACCGGATTATCGAACATGCGTGTGAGACCAACTCTTTTATCAGCGACCGCACCGTAGACAGCCATATTCGTCACATCCGCAACAAGTTTTCGGAATTGGGGTGCGGCTCCATCATTGAGACGGTCCACGGGGTGGGATATAAATTAGGATCTTGCCGGTGAGCCCTCCGCACAAGAAGCGCAAGTATCGTCTTCGGACGATTCTTCTGGTGGTCAATCTCACCGTTTTGATTCTGCCTTTAGGGAGCGTCTTTTTTTTTAGAATA
The DNA here is from genome assembly GCA_965372625.1 of uncultured Nitrospinaceae bacterium. GTDB lineage: Bacteria > Nitrospinota > Nitrospinia > Nitrospinales > Nitrospinaceae > SZUA-226. The sequence goes on along the minus strand of CBDVDB010000116.1, from coordinate 2,038 downwards.
TTTGAAAACGTACTGGTCCGGCAAACGGAGGTCGAACTTATATCGCAGGCGGCGGTTATCTCTTCCCTCTACAAAAATCAAATCATCTATTCCATGTTCGACCCGAATGGTTATGGCAAGCCCTTGCCGGAGCCGCCCCCTCTCCCACCGGGTGAACTCTACCGGCCGGTTCTGCCCACGCTCGATTTGTCCGAGGACCCGGTGCTCCCCCCCAGGCCGGAGGGCACCGAACCCGAAACGAAGGTCGATCCGATCATCGACGCCATCGGAAATAATCTGTCATCGATTCTTCTGGACACCAAAATGACCACCCTTTCGGCGATCAAGATTCTGGATTACCATGGCACCGCGGTGGCGGGCCAGTCGGAGATCGGACTTTCTTTTGCCGGAGCCGAAGAAATTCAGGCGGCCCTGGAGGGGCAGTATAAAAGCGTACTGCGGGAAAGAATATCCGACGAACCCCCTCCCCCCGTCGCTTCGATCAGCCGGGGAACCCTGATCCGGGTCTTCATCGCTTTTCCGGTCATCCACGAGAACCGGCTATGGGGCGTGATTTATATTTCCCGGACGCCTAAAAACATTTTGAAAAATCTCTACGCGCAAAAGGAAAAGGTTATTCTGGCGGGCTTATCCATCATCGGGCTGACGGTGCTTCTGGTATTTTTTACTTCCCATACCATCTCCCGCCCGATCTATGAGTTGATCAAACAAACTCAAGGCGCGTCGGGTGGAAATGTTGCGGCCATGCAACCGCTGGCAGATCCCGTCACCGAGGAAATGGAACTGCTTTCAAAAAGTTTTTCCAATATGGCGCTCTCCGTGCATGAGCGGTCGGAATACATCCGGGAATTCGCGACTTACGTTTCCCATGAATTCAAAACCCCGCTCACCTCTATTCAGGGAGCCGGCGAACTTCTGCTCGAACATTTTGACGAAATGCCGCCCGGCAAAAGAAAAAAGTTTATTGAAAACATGATTCAGGATGCGGACCGGCTCAAACTCCTGATGACGCGCCTGCTGGAGTTGGCCAAGGCCGAAAACCCCTCCCCCTCCGGGGAAACCACCCACCTCTCGGAGTTCTTGAACAAACTAAAGGAAAAATTCGCTCCCCAGGGCCTGGATATTGAAATCCACTCCGGCCCGGATTATAAAATTAAAATTCCGCCGGAGATTCTGGAAACGGCGCTATCCAACCTGGCAACCAACAGCCTGCAACACGACGCCACCCGGCTGGAGATGAATGTCCGTCTACAAGGCCCGATAGTCTTTCTGGAGTTGCGGGATAACGGCCGGGGAATTCCCGCCGCCAACCGGGACAGGATTTTTACCCCCTTCTTCACCACCCGCCGGGAAAACGGAGGAACGGGTTTGGGGTTGCGCATCGTTCAAACCATGCTCGAAGCCCACTCCGGAAAAATCGATCTGGGCGAAACCTCCGAAGGCGCCCTGTTCACCCTGCAATTCCCCCTGGCCTGATCCATTCATGGCTTCCAGGCATTAAAGGAGAATGTGCCGCAGGCGGCCTTCCGGGTAGGCACTCCCCGTAAACGGTTTTCTTATCGTATGCAGGGCGGGAGGAATTTTCCATTTTGGAAACCAGTGATATAAAAAATGAGAGCGGCATTTCTCCCTGAAAAATTTTTCATGCTCCCACTCGACCTCCGCCATGGTCAACAGATCGTCCAGATATTCATGAAGCCCGGCGCCGAGAGCGTACTGCGCGGCCTCTTCATATTCGCGGATGTTGCGGCTTTCCAGCAAACCCGCGCCGTACATGGGAGCAAACCAACCGCTCCACTGGCATAACCGCCCCAGCGTGCTTCCAACCCACCCCATAATGTGGTCCATCCGGAATTGCGGAGTCTCACCCATCTCGATCAGCATTTCCCCTACCCGCTCCCGATGACATATCTCCTCCACCTCGATACGGTGGATCCTCTCCTTTTCCGTGGGATCGCTGACCGATTTCCAATGACCCCGGTAAGCCAGAATAGCCCCCAACTCACCGGAATAAGCATTCTGCAGGGTGCGGATCAAA
>CBDVDB010000115.1:0-6771 GCA_965372625.1 uncultured Nitrospinaceae bacterium | reverse complement strand
AATCGGTTCCACCCGCGCTACTTTGCGCGCCAATCCGGCTTGGTCCGATGCGTTCACCACCTGGCTGACTTCTTTATAAGCTCCGGGCGCTTCTTCCGCCACCCCGCGCATGGAGGGACTGCGAATGATGATTCCCCGTTGGTAAAGCTCATCAACCACCGATCGCCCTTGCCACTGCTTGCTGGCTTTTTTGCGGCTCATTCTCCGTCCCGCTCCATGAACGGCGGACCCGAAAGCCCTCGTCATAGTCTCCGCCGTGCCGCACAGGATATAGGAAGCCGTTCCCATGGTGCCGCCGATCAATACCGGCTGTCCGACCGAGCGGTAGGCTTCCGGTATCTCCGGATGGCCTGGACCGAAAGACCGCGTCGCCCCCTTCCGGTGGACAAACACCGTCTTGGATACGCCGTCGATATCATGCTCCTCCATTTTGCAGGTATTGTGGGAAACGTCGTACAGCAGGTCCAACTCCGCCCGCGGCACAACATCGGCAAACGTCTCACGCACCAGGTGGGTGATGATCTGCCGATTGGCCATGGCGCAGTTCATTCCGGAACGCATGGCGCCGAGATACTGCCTGCCGATCTCGGAGCGAATGGGAACGCAGGCCAGTTCGCGGTCGGGCAGTTTGATGCCATGACCGGGAGCCGACATCACCATGGACTTCAAAAATTCGGTGCCGATCTGGTGGCCCAGTCCCCGCGAGCCACAATGGATACTCAGCACAATATCTCCCGGTGAAAGGCCGAACACATCTGCCGCGTGTTCATCGTACACCTCCACTACTTCCTGAATTTCGAGATAGTGGTTGCCGGAACCAAGGGTTCCCATTTCATCTTTCTGGCGCTTCTTGGCCCGAATCGAAACCGTGGAAGGATCGGCGCCCGCCATGCATCCGTCCTCTTCGATCCGCTCCAGATCCTGCTTCGACCCATAACCGCGCGAGACGGCCCACTGGGCTCCTCCCCGGAGCATGTCATCCATCTCCTGCGGGTCCAAGTGGATACGCCCGCGGCTACCCACTCCGGCGGGTATTTTACGGGACAACTCGTGTGCCAGGGGCTCCTTGACCCTTTCAATATCATCCCGTGTCAGGCCGGTATGCAGGGTCCGCACCCCGCAGGAAATATCGAATCCGACTCCCCCTGCCGAAATGATGCCGCCCTGATCCGGATCAAAGGCCGCCACCCCGCCGATGGGAAAGCCGTAACCCCAATGCGCATCCGGCATGGCATACGACGCCTTTTGGATTCCCGGAAGTTTGGCGACGTTGGTCACCTGCTCATAGACCTTGTCGTCCATGTCTTCGATCAAGTCTTCGGTGGCGAAGATCACCGCCGGCACCCGCATATCTCCGAACGGTTCAACATGCCATTCGTATTTCGATTTTCTTTTTAAACGCGTTTTCAGCAAAACTTCTTCTCCAGCTTTAATCTTTATTCAAACATCCACTACACATTGGGCGATCCAGGAACCATCAGGCTCGCACGCCACCCGCAGGCTGGTATAGGTGGCGCCTTTAACCTCCACCGCCGGGTTATGTTTTTCGACCACCACTTGTTCTCCCCAGAGTTCACCCTTCAGGCGGGGGCCTTTTATGGCAACCTCAAAACGGGAAAAAAGCATTTTGCGAATGGCCATTTCATAGATGATGGCATTCAACCAGTCGACCAACAGCAATTCCTGATCGTCCACTTCGCAATGCACTTCCACCTTTTCCGAGGGATAAACGGTAAACGGATTGGTAATGACCCCGGTCAATGCCAGAGCGGCCTGCTCAAAGGCTTCGGCCGGAGTCGAGCCATAGCCGCGTATCCCCATATCCGCTTCATGGGGAAAATGCTCCCACTTGGTTTGGGTCCCTTTGGGATCGATTTGAACCACCCCCTGAGAAATGACTTTTAAAGGGTTTCGGTATTCAGTGGGGAATCCATTTCCGCATCGCTATAATCCCGCAGCGCTTCTTCCTGCGTTTCCCGGTCGGAAGCGCGGTAGACGCGAATGGTCTCAAAATGGGTTCCCTGTTGCACACGAATGAGGGCCATGCGCATCAATTCCAGGAGGGCCAGGAAAGTCACAATGATTTCCTGTTTGGAGTGGTTCTCGACAAACAACGATTCAAACGTAACGCTTTCACTTTCGTTCAGGGAATCCAGAATCCGGTTGACCCGTTCCGAAACGGAGAGCGTGGTGATTTTGATTTCGATATCTTCATTAAACGTTTTTCGGCCCAAAACCTCCTTGAAAGCGCTGAACAGATCAAACACCGTGGCGTCGACGACCACTTCTTCCTCTCCATCTTCCACCTGAATTTCGCACCCCCGGAAAAACAGTTGCTGCCGGTCATACTCCATCTGCCGGAGATCCCCGGCGGCGCCTTTGTAACGCTGATACTCCAGTAGCCGACGGGTCAACTCGGCACGCGGGTCGGTGCCCTCCTCGCCATCCTCATCGTCACCGTGGGAAGGCAGAAGGATTTTCGATTTGAGCCGGGTCATCTCGGCGGCCATCACCAGATATTCGCCGGCGATTTCCAGATTCAAGTCGGTCATCAAATCCAGATAACTCAAATACTGCCGGGAAATTTCCGCAACCGGGATGTCATGAATATCCATCTTCTGCTCCTTGATCAGATGCAGAAGCAGATCGAGCGGCCCTTCAAAAATATCGAGTTTGAGTTGATACGTCATGGGAGAATTCCAAAAAAATATTCTGCAGGCAATTTACCACCAATCCGGCGGCCCGCCAACCCCCCTTTTCGGAGGATCACAAATCCCCCCAGCGGTGCTGGAGGAGGGAAAGGATAACGAGGGCGGCGGAATCGGCTTTGAGCAACCGGGGGCCGAGGCTCACGGTTTGAAATCCCTGCTGCCGGAGGTAATTAATTTCTTCCGCCGCCCAACCGCCTTCCGGTCCGGCCAGAAAGGCGATGGCACCCACCGAACCCAGCGCAGTAACATCCGCCAAGCGGGTTTTATCTTCGGCTTCCCAGAACACCAGCTTGAGATCGCAGTCGGCGGACTGCCGACAAAATTCCTCCACCGACAGCGCCTTGGGATTCACCTCGGGCACCTGTGACCGGCCGCATTGTTTGGCGGCTTCTTCGGCAATGCGTTGCCAGCGTTGGGACCGGTCGCGTTCCGCCGCGGCAGCCAGACGCGCCACGCATCGTTTCGTTTTCAGCGCGATGATTGAGTGGACTCCCAATTCAACCGATTTCCTGACGAGGTTGTCGAAGCCACTGCCTTTGATCAACGCCTGCCCCATCTTTATCTTAACCGGCGACTCGGTTTGAATGGACGACCGGGAGACGATCTCTCCCTGCACCCGGTCTTTAGCGATCCCGGTCAGGCACACTTCGTATTGAAACCCCTGCCCGTCCAGTACCCGAATGCGGTCACCGGACTTCATCCGGAGCACCGTGCGGATATGATTCACGTCCGGTCCCTGGATGGTCACTGTTTTTTCCGAAATTCCTTCTTGGGAAACGAAGAAGCGGTGCATGGGGTCAAGTTTTTTTGGGGAGCGTTAAAAGTTCAGTCACGGATTTGACTTCGTAATCGGGATTGACATCCGCGGGGGATTCCCGGCCGCTACGATTCAGCCATGCGGCGGGCATCCCCACGTTTTGCGCTCCCACGACATCGGTATTCAAATTGTCGCCGACGAACAGCACCTCCGCCGGATTCAAGTTCAACCGGCCCAGGGCCAGTTGAAAAATGGATGGATGCGGTTTACGGTAAGGCACCTCGGACGAATAAATGGAAAATTCGAAATAAGAATCCAGCCCCATCAATGACCGTTCATAATCCTTCATGAATCCGGGGTTGGTGGTGTTGGAGACGATTCCCATGCGCACACCCGCCTGTTGCAAACCGGTCAGCGCCGCAATCACTTCCGGATACACTTTGCGGTGAGAATAGATTTCCACGTAAAAAATTTTCAGCAACTCCGCCAGGCTCACTTTTCCATCCAATTGGATATTATTCTCCATCAACAGAAAATTAAGCACATGATCGAACCGCGCCTCTCTATGAGTGGGCTTGGATATTTCGATCATTCCAAAGAACAGTTTGTGGTAAGTGTCGTACAGTGCTTGAAAACCGGGGAGCGCATACCCCTGGGCCTCCAAATGATCGTACAGCCGCTTCAGGGCCGGCCGGTCCTCTTCATGCACCAGATCTACCAGGGTATAGGCCCAGTCGAACAACACGGCTTTATAAGGGAAATTCATATTCGCAAAATAATGTTTTTATGTTCAGGTTTACAATGAACTCTCACTAAAAAACCTTAAACAATGCTTTGATTTTTAGCAACTAAATAATAGACCCTTTGATAAGGCATCTGAAGACCCTTTACTCCGTTCGCTCTTTCCTTTAACCTGACGGGTTATGAAGTTCAAGTATGCTGTATTAGGTGCCGGAAGGCAGGGAGTGGCCGCCGCATACGACTTGGCCCGCTTTGGGGATGCGGCGGAGGTCCGTTTATTCGATCTCGACCCCGAAGCCGCGCGACAAGGTGCGGAGAAAGTCAACGGACTCCTGCAATCGCAAATTATCCAAGGCAAAAACCTGGATGTAAGCGATGCTTCGGCCCTCGTTCGCGCTCTCCAGGGAATCCATTCCACCATCAGCGCCGTTCCCTATCAATTCAATTGTTCCATAACCGAGGCCGCCATTGCCGCCGGTTCCAATATCTGCGATCTGGGCGGACACACCGAGACCGTGCGCCGGCAACTGGCTTTGGGGGATCAGGCAAAGTCGGCCGGCATCACCATCACTCCGGATTGCGGTATGGGGCCCGGCCTCAACATCAACATGGGAATCCGCGCCATGGATTTTCTGGACGAGCCGGAGGACGTGTATATCTGGGACGGCGGACTCCCGCAGAATCCACAGCCGCCCTGGAACTACCAACTCACCTTTAATGTCAACGGACTCATCAACGAATATTACGGCGACGCCTGGTTTATCCGCAATGGGCAACCCACCCCGGTGCCCTGTTTGACGGAAATCGAAACACTGGAATTCCCCGAACCGCTGGGTCTTTTGGAAGCGGCGGTGACTTCCGGTGGATTGTCCACCGCGCCGTGGACCTTTCAGAACAAATTGAAACGGCTGGAAAATAAAACCCTGCGTTATCCCGGCCACTGGGATCAGTTTATCGGCTTCCAGAGTTTAGGATTATTCGATTTGGAACCCACGGAGATCGCGGGACAATCGTTGGCGCCCCGGGATGTGCTCAATACCCTGCTGGCCCCAAAAATAACGCCGGAACCGCCGGTCCACGATGTCTGCCTCATACGCACCCAGGCGGTCGGCCGGCACAACGGATCGCACGCCGCCTGCACGCTCAATTTTCTGGAGACCTCTGATTTGGAAACCGGATTCACCGCCATGGAACAACTCACCGGCTGGCATGCGTCCATCATCGCCATCCTTTCGGCCAGAGGAAAACTCCCCCAAGGCGCCGTTCCCGTGGAGTTGGCGCTCAGAGGCAAGACTTTTGACGAGGAAGTGGCTCGCCGGGGATGGGAGATTAAGCGGGAAATGATTACCGGTTCGGCTTCTTCATAGCTTTACGTAGTTCCTTAAGTTCCTTACCGGAAATACCTAAAAAATAAAGAATTAATTCTAGATTATAAATACTGATGGAGGCCTGGGCGTGCTGTTGGACGATGGGTTTGGCATTGAAGGCGATCCCCAGCCCGGCGCAGGCCAGCATGTGGATGTCATTGGCCCCGTCCCCCACCGCCACCACCTGTTGCAGGGAAAATCCCTCCCGCTCCGCCAGGGAAACGAGGATTTTCTCCTTGGCCTCGGCATCGATGATTTCGCCCTCCACCTCACCGGTTAATTTTCCGTCCTGTATTTGAAGTTGATTGGCAAACCCGTAATCCAGCCGGTATTTTTCCACAAGCCGGGAAATGAAGAATGAAAATCCTCCGCTGACGATGGCGATTTTGTAATTCAGGTGTTGCAGAATACGCACCAGCTCTTCCGCCCCCAGAGTGAGCGGCAGTTTGTCGTATACCTGCTCGAGTTGCGAAACCGTCAGCCCCTTCAACAAGCGCACCCTTTGCCGGAGGGCGATGGTGAAGTCGATGTCGCCATGCACGACCTTTTCGGTTATGGCCGCCAATTGCTCCCCCACCCCCGCCAGTTTGCCCAACTCATCGATCACTTCGCATTGCAGGAAAGTCATATCCGCGTCCAGCACGATCAATCGTTTGTTGCGGCGGAACAGGGTATCCTCCTGCACCGCGATATCGACGGCGAAATTTTCCTTGAAGTGCAATAACGCGGAAAGAATATCGACATTGGTCATCACCTGCCGGGCGCCGATCACGATTTCCAGCACATGCTGGTCGGCATAATCCAACTGCTCGATGCGGAAGATGTTGATGTCGAGATCGGCCAGGATGCGGGTGAGTTCCTGCAGGGCGGCGGGGCCGATCTCCTGTCCCAGCACCGTGACCACCAGGCGATGCTTGTAAGGCGCTTCCGGGCGATGCTCCGGGTCCCAGGGATAGGCGCCGACTTTCATACCGGTCCGCGCCCCGTAATCCCTGAGAGATTGCTGGAGGTCCGCCAATGCATTTTTATTTTTACTTTCGAGCAGAATGGAGAGGTTCAACAAGCCATTAAAAACGAACTGTTTGATATCGACCACCCGGCATTCGTGACGCACGATGATTGCCAGCGCTTCCGCCAGTATGCCCGGCCGGTCGGACCCGGCAATATGAATATGAGTTTGTAAACTGGGTCGGGG